>NZ_CBCHRQ010000012.1:0-26931 GCF_965064355.1 Aquiluna sp. | reverse complement strand
TTAGTGGCGAATTTGGCACTGAATTCGTGGCTCAAAACGATCACGCCGTTGCGTTTTTGGACATCAACCCGCAGGCCAAAGTTCATGTCTTGGTGGTGCCCAAAACCCACACATCAAACATTTCTGAACTCGAAGATTCACAGGTTTTAATTGGGCTATTTGAACTGATTCGCGAGGTCGCGAAAACCAAGACTGATGGTCAGTTCCGCTTGCAGTTCAACTCCGGCAGCCGCGAGGGTCAGTCGGTATTCCACACCCATGCGCACGTACTAAGTAATCAGGCGAACTAGTGCCGCAAAAAACACTTGAAATAACAAAGGTTTCGGCTATTGACCTGCTTGGTCCGCAGGACAAAATTGCCAAAAAGCTAGAGCAAGAGTTCCCGGGTCTCAAGATTCAAAACCGCGGCACCTCATACATGCTTGAAGGTTCCGAAGAGCAGCTGATTTCGGCGGAGCGCACCCTTTTGGAGCTTGCCGACCTGGTTGCCCAGGGCGTTGCGCCGGATGAGAGATCAGTGATTGAAAGTGCAAGGATCCTCGAGCAAAATCCCGAGGAAATTCCATCCAAGGTTCTTGGCACCGGAGGCATCAGCACTCCAGGGAAAACTGTCCGAGCAAAGACTCTTGGTCAAAAGCAGTATCTCGAAGCAATTGATCAAAACACCATCACCTTTGGAATTGGACCCGCCGGAACCGGCAAGACCTATTTGGCTGTGGCAAAAGCAGTGGTAGCTCTTTACAGTCGCCAGGTCAGCAGGATCATTCTGACTAGGCCAGCGGTCGAGGCCGGAGAGCGACTCGGATTCTTGCCTGGGACCCTGAGCGACAAGATTGACCCTTATCTTCGCCCGCTCTTCGACGCGCTGCAGGAGATGCTTGAACCGGAGGCAACGCATCGCTTGATTGAGGCCGGTGTAATTGAGGTGGCACCGCTTGCCTACATGCGTGGAAGGACCTTAAACGACTCATTCATTATTTTGGATGAGGCGCAAAACACCACCGCGGAGCAGATGAAGATGTTCCTTACCCGTCTTGGCTTCAACTCCAAAATGGTTATCACCGGCGACACAACCCAGGTTGATTTGCCATTTGGTAAGTCGGGTCTGAAGGTTGCAACCGATATTCTTTCCGGGGTCGAGGGTCTGCACATTGCTACCCTGAGCAGTAAAGATGTGGTTCGACACGAATTAGTTACCCGTATTGTTGAGGCTTACGACAGGAGCGACATTGAGCATTGAGATTTCCAACGAGTCGGAAATCGTTGTTGATGTTGAGCGTATCCAGTTGCTTGCGGTGAGTGTTCGAGATGCTTTGAAGTTGCACCCAATGGTTGATGTCGGAATCATTTTTGTCGACGAGGGCCCCATGACTGACCTTCACGTCAAGTGGATGGACGAGCCAGGACCGACTGACGTACTGAGCTTCCCGATGGATGAGCTTCGTCCAGGTTCAGATTTGGTTCCATCACCCGAGGGTGTATTGGGAGACATTGTGGTTTGCCCTCAGGTTGCGACCAAACAGGCCGAAACCGCCGGGCACCCAGTAATAAACGAGATTCTTTTACTTGTTACTCACGGCATGCTGCACCTGGTTGGTTTTGACCACGCCGAGCCTGAGGAAGAGAAAGAGATGTTTGGCCTTCAGCGCGAACTACTGGAGAAGTTCTACGAGAGCGAATCAAGCAATGCTTGAAATTCTGCTTGGTCTAACAGCCTTGGTTTTGATTTCGCTTTTGTCAATCGTGCAGGCGCGGCTGCAAGCGATCGAAGACCCGCGTTCGAGTGCGATATCTATCGCCAGAACATTGCTTTTGGTGATTGTGGCAGCCAGCTGGTTGGCGTTTTCTTCGAGCCAGGCACCATTCGCACTTATTCTTGCAATCGCGCTGCTGGCTCTTTGGTTAGTCCAGCAGTTGATAGGTCGAGCACTCGGACAAAGAGCGTTAGCGGTATCGCTGGCGGCAAGGTTTGAGCCCTTCGTGAAGTTCTGGTCGAAGTTCGCCGTTCCACTTCGACTCACGATTCCAGAGGTGGTTGAGGAGTATGAGCAGGAACTAATCGAGTCGGTTGAAGACTTTTCCGAGACCGTGGTTCGCGAGGTAATGGTTCCTCGAGTCGACATGGAGATAGTGAACTCCGATGACTCTTTGGAGAAAGCACTAGCCGTCTTTATCTCAACCGGTTACTCGAGACTGCCGGTGATTGGCGATGACGTCGATGACGTAGTAGGTGTGCTCTACCTGAAAGACCTTGCACGCTACACCAACCAAGACCCAGGGCTTTTGGCAACGACTTCTTCAAAGGAAGCAGCTCGACCAGCGTTGTTTACTCCGGAGACAATCTCGGTTGCACAGCTTTTGCGTCAAATGCAGAAATCCGGTACTCAGATCGCCATTGTCTCTGATGAATATGGCGGAGTTGCAGGTATTGCGACCATCGAAGACCTGCTGGAAGAAATTGTTGGTGAAATTAGCGACGAGCACGACCGGGAAACCGAAGACGTTGTTTTGGCCGGTCTAAATCTCTACCGTGTGAACCCCAGGGTGACCCTGGACGAGATGTCCGAGCACTGTGAAGTTGAGATCGAGGATGAAGACGTTGACACCGTCGGAGGGTTGCTTATCAAGGGCTTAGGTGAATTGCCAAAGGGCGGTGAAGTGGTAGCGATTGCTGGCATCGAACTAACCGCAGAGCGTGTTGACGCCAAGCGCGGAAGAATTCTTAGCGTTTTAGTTAGAAAGCTGGAGCAAACCGATGACTGAATTTAGAGCAGGGTTTGTGTCCTTTGTTGGAAGACCAAACGTTGGTAAATCGACACTCATGAACGCGATTGTCGGTCAGAAATTTGCGATTACCAGCTCTAAGCCGCAAACTACCCGCAAGGCGATTAGAGCTATTTTGAATCGGGAAGACTCCCAGTTGATCATTGTTGATCTGCCCGGCGTACACCGCCCAAGAACGCTTCTGGGTCAGCGCCTAAATGACTTGGTGACCTCAACCCTCACGGATGTTGATGTGATCGCGTTTTGCTCGCCAGCCAACGAGAAAATTGGTCCGGGGGATCGGCACATAGTTGCAGACCTGGAGCGTTTTCCTAAGTCCAGGAAAATTGCGATTGTCACCAAGGTGGACACCGTCTCCAAACAGCGCTTAGCCGAGCACCTTATGGACGTTCAGGCTATGGGCGAATGGGCTGAGATTGTTCCGGTCTCCGGCCTAAAAGGGATCCAGGTTGAACTGCTGGCAGATCTTCTGTTTAAGCAACTTCCGGTTAGCCCCAAGTTGTATCCAGATGATGTTGAGACCGGTGAGAGTGAAGACGACCTGATTTGCGAACTAGTTCGCGAGGCTGCCCTCGAACTAGTTGAAGACGAATTACCGCACTCACTGGCCGTCACCCTGGATGAGATTGTCCTAAGTGATGACAAGCCAAACATTCACGTCAGCCTCTGGGTTGAGCGAGATAGCCAAAAGGGAATCGTGATCGGTAAAGCGGGCTCGATGCTCAAGAAGATTGGCTCTGAGGCAAGAGCCCAGATTCAGACCCTGCTTGGTTATCCCGTGCATCTTTCAATTCAGGTCCGGGTAGCTCCGGATTGGCAGCGTAACCCCAAGCAACTAGGCAAACTCGGCTTCTAGTGCTAGATTTTGGGGATGCGTTCCGCTCTCTTGCTTAGTGGCCGCGACGAGGCCTAATTCGGCCCATTCTCGTCGCGGAGCCTAGGTGCGGCCACCAAAAAATTTAGGCGGGAGCAAAAAATGGAAAACAATCAAAAACCTTCAAAGATGCCTTTTGGGCGTTACAAGCCATTTCACGAGCAGGTAAAGATCGAACTTTCCGATCGAACCTGGCCAACCAAGCGGATCGAAAAGGCACCGCGCTGGTGTGCGGTTGACCTACGCGACGGCAATCAAGCTCTAATCGACCCGATGAGCCCCGAGCGCAAGCTGGAGATGTTCAAGCTTTTGGTGAAGATGGGTTACAAGGAGATTGAGGTCGGATTCCCTTCGGCGTCTCAAACCGACTTCGACTTTGTTCGCATCTTGGTTGACGACAACCACATTCCAGATGACGTCACCATTCAGGTGCTAACCCAGGCTAGAGACCACCTCATTGAGCGCACCTATGAGTCGATTGCGGGTGCAAAGCGGGCGATTGTGCACTTCTACAACTCGACTTCAATTCTGCAGCGCAGGGTGGTTTTTGGGCAGGACAAAGAAGGAATCAAGGAGATAGCACTTTCTGCCGCGAGAAAGTGTTTGGAGCTAGAAGCAACCGTTCCTGAGACCGAAGTCTTTTACGAGTACTCACCAGAGTCTTACACCGGTACCGAGTTGGAGTACGCGGTTGAGGTTTGCAATGCGGTTGCAGCGGTAATCAAGCCAACTCCGCAGCGCAAGCTGATTATCAACCTTCCTGCGACCGTCGAGATGGCGTCTCCCAATGTTTATGCCGATTCAATTGAGTGGATGTCGAGAAACTTGACTCCTCGCGACAGCATTATCGTTTCGCTACACCCGCACAACGACCGCGGCACGGCGGTTGCCGCCGCTGAACTCGGCTACATGGCAGGTGCAGATCGTATCGAGGGTTGCCTCTTTGGCAATGGCGAGAGAACCGGAAACGTTGACCTGGTAACTCTTGGCCTAAATCTATTCAGCCAGGGGATCGATCCACAGATTGACTTCTCGGACATCGACCAGATCAAGCGCACGGTTGAATACTGCAACCAGCTACCAGTTCCAGAGCGCTCACCATACGGTGGCGACCTGGTTTACACCGCATTCTCCGGAAGCCACCAGGACGCGATCAAGAAGGGCTTTGAACACCTTGCCAAGGATGCTGCTGCAGCTGGAGTGAGTGTGGATGAATACACCTGGGGTGTGCCTTACCTTCCAATTGACCCGAAGGATGTTGGTAGAAGCTACGAGGCTGTGATTCGAGTGAACTCGCAATCCGGCAAGGGTGGCGTGGCTTATCTTCTGAAGGCAGATCACAACCTTGAACTTCCTAGGAAGCTGCAGATTGAGTTCTCACGCGTGGTGCAGGAGCACACCGACAGTCAGGGTGGAGAGGTTACCAGCGATCAGCTTTGGGAAATCTTCCAGGATGAGTATCTACCTAGCACTGATGTTGATTCCAAGTGGGGTCGATTCGAGCTCAAGCGTATGCGCACTGAGAGCGAGATGGATGGCGTGGTAAACCTAGCGGTCGTGCTTCGCGATGGAACCGAGGAAGTATCGGTCTCAGGAACTGGTAATGGCCCGATCTCAGCGTTTATTGACGTGCTTTCTAAGCAGGGTGTCTCCGTGAAGGTTAATGACTACCTCGAGCACACACTCAGTGCATCTGGCGATGCCTTGGCTGCCGCCTACACCGAGTTGGTTGTGGATGGCAAAGTGCTTTGGGGAGTAGGTATCGATGGTGACATCGCAATTGCTTCCATCAAGGCCCTGATCTCTGCTGTCAATAGAGCGGTTCGCAGCTAGCCTGAACTGGTTTCAGGCAAGCTTCGGCGATACTTTCTAGCATGCCGCACTACCGCGATGAGGGAATCATTCTCCGCACCCACAAGCTGGGTGAGGTTGATCGCATCCTCACAATTCTGACCAAAGAACACGGTCAGATTCGAGCGGTCGCCAAAGGCGTTAGAAAGACCTCCAGTCGCTTCGGGGCAAGACTTGAGCCATTTATGGTTGCAGATCTGCAGCTGTATGAAGGCAAGAACCTGGACACGGTTTCACAGGTTGAGCAGCTGGCAAGCTATGGAGCCCAGATAGTTGCCGATTACCCTAAGTACACAGCGGCAAACGCCATGGTCGAGGCAGCTGAAAGGCTAACTCGAGAATCCTCCAACTCGCAGCAGTACTTGCTTTTGCTCGGAGGCCTTAGGGCTCTTTCGGGTTCCGACCACGAAGGTTCCCAGGTATTGGATTCCTATCTGCTGCGTGCGCTATCACTATCAGGCTGGGTTCCGGAGCTTGGAAGTTGCCAGAGTTGCCAGAGTGAGAACCCGGTGGCATTTTCTGTCCACACCGGTAACGTCAGCTGTGGTGAATGCTCTCTTCCCGGAGCGGTGAAACTCGGAGCCGCTGGCCTTTTGCATATGCGCAATCTGCTTGCAGGAAACTGGCCTGAGGTTGCCATCGTAGAACCAGCCGCAAAGTCAAACGTTAGCTCGGTAATTTCGGCATACTTGCAATGGCAACTCGAGCGTGGGTTGCGTTCTATGAGCATGGTGGAGCGGGCCTAGTGGAACTATTTGACCCCAAACGCAAGGCTCCGGCATTTTCCAAGGTTCCCGCCCACATAGCCATTGTTATGGACGGAAACGGTAGATGGGCAAATAGCAGAGGCCTGACCCGCACCGAAGGCCACAAAGCTGGGGAGCAGGCTCTTCTAGAGGTGTTAGCCGGCGCTATTGAAGCTGGCGTCACGCACGTAACGGCATATGCGTTCAGTACCGAGAATTGGAAGCGCTCACCCGATGAGGTTCGCTTTCTAATGGGCTACAACAGGGAAGTTTTGCGTCGCCGAAGAGACCTCCTAGATGCTTGGAATGTGAGAATCCGCTGGGCCGGTAGAACACCAAAGCTTTGGCCAAGTGTTATCTCGGAACTCAAAAGTGCCGAGGAACGCACGTCTAAGAACACCGGGCTTACATTGACCATGGCGGTGAATTACGGAGGCCGTCAGGAAATAGTGGACGCCGTGAACCAGATTGCACTTCAGGTGCAGAATGGCAAACTCAAGCCAGGGGCCATCACCGAGAAGTCTATTTCCTCAAGACTCTACGTTCCAGAGCTGCCAGATGTTGACTTGTTTGTTCGCTCCAGTGGTGAACTTAGAACCTCAAACTTTCTGCTCTGGCAGTCAAGCTATGCGGAGATGATGTTTATGCCTCAGTTGTGGCCAGACTTCACCAGGGAAACCCTTTGGGAAGCGATCATGGCCTACCAGAATCGTGACCGACGCTTCGGTGCAGCTTCAGACCTCCCGCTAAACTAGGGGCTTACGCCTAAGGCAAAGATTTATTGGAGAACCATGGCAACCCAGAAACTAGATCAGGTCATCTCGCTAGCTAAGAGACGTGGTTTTGTCTTTCAGGCTGGAGAGATCTACGGTGGTTCTCGCTCGGCTTGGGACTATGGCCCTTTGGGTGTCGAGCTAAAAGAAAACATCAAGCGCCAGTGGTGGCGTTCAATGGTTTCTGGTCGTGAAGACGTTGTGGGGCTTGACTCCTCAATCATTTTGCCTAAGAAGGTCTGGGAAGCTTCCGGTCACGTTGAGGCTTTCGTTGACCCGCTAATCGAGTGCACCAGCTGCAATAAGCGATTCCGCCAGGATCACCTCGAAGAGGCTTTTGAAGAAAAGAAGGGGCGCGCTCCTGCGTCGATGTCTGATATTGCATGCCCAAACTGTGGCAACAAAGACATCTGGACTGAGCCAAAGAGCTTCAATGGTCTTCTAAAGACCAGCCTGGGACCTGTCGATGACGAATCTGGCATGCACTACCTGAGGCCAGAAACCGCTCAGGGTATTTTTGTGAACTTCAACAACGTGTTAAACGCAGCGAGAATGAAGCCACCGTTTGGCATTGGTCAGATGGGCAAGAGCTTCCGCAACGAGATCACTCCAGGAAACTTCATCTTCCGAACTCGCGAGTTTGAGCAGATGGAGATGGAATTCTTCGTAAAGCCAGGCGAGGACGAGCAGTGGCACGACTACTGGATCAATGAGCGTTACAACTGGTACGTGAACCTTGGTATCAACCCTGACAACCTTCGACTCTTTGACCACCCGAAGGAAAAGCTCTCTCACTACTCAAAGCGCACCGTGGACATCGAATACCGCTTTGGTTTCCAGGGCAGTGAATTCGGAGAGCTTGAAGGTGTTGCCAACCGAACTGACTTTGACCTAAAGACTCACTCTGAGCACTCGGGAGTTGACCTTAGTTACTTCGATCCAACCGAAGAGCGTCGCTGGACACCTTTTGTTATCGAGCCTGCTGCAGGTCTGACCAGATCATTGATGGCGTTCCTAGTCGATGCTTACACCGAAGACGAAGCGCCTAACACCAAGGGTGGCGTTGATGTTCGAACCGTGTTGCGCCTTGACTACCGTCTAGCTCCAGTGAAGGCCGCGATTCTCCCGCTAAGCCGAAACGAAGAGCTCAACCCTATTGCCAAGGACCTAGCTTCCGAGCTACGTGCGATCTGGAACGTCGAGTTTGATGATTCCGGTGCCATTGGTCGTCGTTACCGTCGTCAAGATGAGATCGGAACCCCGTTCTGTATCACTGTCGACTTTGACACTCCAAACGATCAGGCAGTAACCATTCGTGAGCGTGACTCCATGGCTCAGGAGCGGGTAGCGCTCTCCCAGGTTCGCAACTACATCTTCGAGAGAATCAACGGTTAGTTTGTCTCTTAAGTACGGCAAGCACGAGATTGCCATACCGGTGGTTTTAGCACCTATGGCTGGAATTACAAACACCGCGTATCGCAGGCTCTGCCGGGAATATGGCGGCGGTTTGTTTGTATCCGAGATGGTCACGTCCAGAGCGCTAGTGGAGCGAACCCCAGAGTCGATGCGTCTTATCGGACACCACGAGTCTGAGGACATTCGTTCAGTTCAGCTCTATGGCGTCGACCCACAAACCATCGCCAATGCCGTGACCATGTTGGTTGCCGAGGACAGAGCAGATCACATTGACCTCAATTTCGGTTGCCCGGTTCCAAAGGTCACTCGCAAAGGCGGGGGAGCAGCCCTTCCTTGGAAGTCAGATCTTTTTGATGCGATTGTCAAAGCAGCCGTGAATGCCGCCGGGGAAATCCCAGTAACTGTAAAGATGCGCAAGGGAATTGACTCTGATCACCTCACCTACTTGGATGCCGGGAAAGCTGCCCGAGATGCGGGAGTTGCTGCGGTAGCCCTACACGGTAGAACTGCAGAGGAGTACTACTCCGGTATTGCCGACTGGGACGCGATTGCAAAACTTCGCGCAGAGCTGCCAGATGTGCAGGTTCTAGGAAATGGCGACATCTGGTCTGCGCAAGATGCGGTGCGCATGATGGAGCAAACCGGTGTCGATGGAGTTGTAGTTGGACGTGGTTGTCTAGGACGTCCTTGGTTGTTTGCGGATCTCGAGAAGGCAATCGCTTCTTATCTTCAGGGCGATAAAAACCCGAGTATTGACATCGTTATGCCCACGCTCGGCGAAGTGGCAGACGCCTTTACTCGGCATGCAGAACTGTTGGTCGAATACTTTGAGGATGAAGGCCGAGCCTGTCGCGATATTCGAAAGCACGTCGCTTGGTATTTCAAGGGCTATCCCGTCGGTGGAGATTTTAGAGCTTCCCTAGCCCAGGTGGAGTCCCTTGATCACATGGCCCAGTTACTTGGAGAATTGGAAAGAGAGATTCCGTACCCTGGTGATGACGCAGAGGGCCCAAGAGGTAGGCTCGGGTCCGTAAAGAGCTGTGCCTTGCCAGAGAACTGGCTCCAGTCTCGTGAGCTCAGCAGCTCACACCGCTTGCAACTGCAAGAGGCAGAGCTTTCGGTCTCGGGAGGGTAGTTGAAGCCAGTTACTCCCATCGAACCCGGTTATGAAGAATTCGACCGTGAACGCTTCATCGCGCAACCGAGGTCTTCGATGCTGCGCAGAGGCGAATTCGCGCGCGATCGCGCCAGGGTTCTGCACGCAGCCGCATTCAGGCGGCTAAGCGCCAAGACTCAGGTGCTCTCACCGTCATCGGGGGATTTCGCAAGAACTCGCCTGACTCACTCACTGGAGGTTGCGCAGGTAGGTCGAGAGCTGGCATCCGTATTAGGTGTCGATCCGGATCTAGTTGACATGGCTTGCCTAGCTCACGATCTGGGTCACCCGCCATTTGGTCACAACGGTGAGTCGGCTTTGAACTTTTGGGCGGCAGACATTGGCGGTTTTGAGGGAAATGCTCAAACCTTCCGAATCCTGACCAGACTTGAACCAAAGATTTATGACGACCAGGGTCGTTCGCGGGGATTGAATCTCACAAGAGCATCGCTCGATGCCGCGACGAAGTACCCATGGCGGCTCTCTCAGGCCCAGGACTTTGGCAACTCGGTGAAGTTCGGCACTTATGAAGATGATCTAGAGGTCTTTCACTGGATGCGGCACCAAGCTCCTGAGGGCGCTAAGTGCGTCGAGGCTCAGATTATGGACTTCTCCGACGATGTCGCTTATTCCGTGCACGATTTTGAAGATGCCATCGTCGAGGGTTTTATAGACCCCGCGGTCATCTCCGACCCAAACGCTAGGGGTCAGCTGATTGAAGAGGTTGGCAAGTGGTCAGGTGGCATGCTGGACAAGGTGCAGCTGGAGGAGGCGTTTGACCTCCTGCAAGAAAGTCACTACTGGCTATATAGCTTTGACGGTTCACCTAGAGCGCTGGCTCAGCTCAAGAACCTCACATCTGACCTTATTGGCTCATTTGTCTCGAGAACCACCGATTCGATTTTGGAGAATGCATCCAAGGCAAGCCTTACCCGCTACCGCGCCGGCGTGATAATTCCGTCCAAGGTGAAATCCGAGATAGCGGTATTGAAGGGAATCGTTGCTTCTCAGGTAATGACTCACAATTCACGTCAGGGCTACTACGAGGACCAGCGTGAGCTGCTAATCGAATTGGCGGATCGCCTCCTAGCTATCGCTCCACAGCACCTTGACTCGATCAGCACGGAAGCATGGTCTCAAGCCTCAAGTGACCAAGCCCGCAAACGCGTAATTGTCGATCAGGTGGCATCACTAACTGACCCTGCTGCAATCGCTCTGCACCAGAAGCTAACGGCTTAGGATTCCACTATGGTCGGCCGGGTAAGACAAAGTGATGTTGAAGAGCTAAAAGCCAAACTCGACATCGTTGAGGTGGTCGCCGGTTACGTCTCGCTAAAGCCTGCCAGTGCAGGATCCTTCAAGGGTCTATGCCCCTTCCACTCGGAGAAGAGCCCAAGTTTCAACGTTCGATCAGCGCCAGCCTTCTACCACTGCTTCGGCTGCGGTGCCGGTGGCGATGTCTATAAATTCATCCAGGAGATTGAGCACGTAGGGTTCACCGAGGCCATCGAGAAGCTTGCTGAGAAGTCGGGTTTTCAGCTCACCTACGATGAGGGTAGCTCTCAAGAATCCAGCGGTCGTGCAAGACTTTTGGCCGCTAATCAAGAGGCGAGCAACTTCTTCAGCGAGCAACTGCAGTCCAGCGAGGGCGAAACCGCGGTTAAATTTCTAGCCTCAAGAGGGTTCGATCAAAAAGCGATTGCTCAGTTTGGTATTGGTTACGCACCAAAGGGTTGGCAGGGATTAATTGATCACCTCAAGGCAAAGGGTTTCACCCTCGAAGAGGCGATTACAGCCGGTCTTGCCATGGCCAGCGACAAGGGTGGCTACGACCGATTCCGCGGCCGAGTGCTTTGGCCCATCCGAGACTCAAACTCGCAAGTTTTGGGCTTTGGTGCGCGCAAACTTTATGAGGATGACCAGGGTCCAAAGTACCTAAACACACCTGAGACCCCCATCTACCACAAGGGATCTGTGCTCTACGGTCTTGACCTTGCCCGCAAAGAGATCATCAAGCGCAAAGAGATCATTGTGGTTGAGGGTTATACCGATGTGATGGCATGCCATTTGGCGGGTTTCCCTAACGCGGTTGCCACCTGTGGCACTGCCTTTGGTGAGGATCACATCAAGCTAATCAATCGCTTATTTGGGACATCCGAAGAACCAGCGTCAGTGGTATTCACCTTTGACCCGGATGCCGCGGGGGAGAAGGCAGCCCTTCGCGTCTATGGCGATACCTCTAAGTTCAACGCTCTCACTTTCGTTGCCTCTGGACCTGAAGGCTTAGATCCATCTGACCTTCGGCAGCAGCGTGGCGATGGTGCAATCGGGCAAATGCTTGAGGCGCGCAAGCCACTGTTTGAGTTTGTGATTCGTCATCGAATAGGGAAATTCTCGCTCAATGACCTTGACTCTCGAGCCGCAGCAGCCAGAGCAGCAGCACCGGTGGTGGCGGAGATTGTTGACCCTGCATTGCGAGCCGGTTACACCAGGCAATTGGCGGATTGGGTATCGCTTGAGATCTCTGAAGTTTCGCAACTGATTGCCCAGGTTGGTAGGCAGCAGGTTGGTCAGCGGGTTGAGCAGATTCGAACCAGTGCTCCAAAGCCAGTTGAGCAAACCCCAGCCACCAAGTTTGAGCGTCAGGTTCTAGAAGTCCTAGTGCAACGTCCGCAGTCCTTCAGCGCAGAGCGAGTCACCAGAATTGTCGGGGCTGGTTTTACCCAAACAGAATTGGCTGGCGTGGCAGAGGCCGCAAGTCGGATTTCTAGTGAGCTTGGATCAAGCGATTGGGTAAACCAACTCGCGAACGAACTATCCGGTGAGCAGTTAGACCTTCTGCGTGCATTGGCTTTGGCAGAGCTTCCTGCAGCCAACGATGCAGATCTAGAGAAGTATTGCAGAGGCGTTGTCAACGGCGCAATGCTCCAGGCATTGGCTCGTGAAAAGAACGACCTTCTTGCAGCACTCAAGCGCATTGACATGGCAGCCCAAGCTGAGGCTTACTCTCAGGTGCAGCGGCAATTGGTTGAACTTGAGGCCGAACGCAGAACTTACATGTCATAGTTTTTTCTGCTAAAGTTTCACAGGCGTCTTAGGACGCTAATCCTCGGTAGCTCAATTGGCAGAGCAATCGGCTGTTAACCGATAGGTTCTTGGTTCGAGTCCAAGCCGGGGAGCCAAATTTTAGGAATCGTATGAAGCGAGTTCTTTCCACCTCAATCTCAGTTGGCCTTGCCACTGGTCTCTATGGAATTTCCTTTGGTGCTCTCGCTGCTGTAGCGGGCCTTGACCTTCTCTCAATCATGCTTTTGAGCATCTTGATGTTCTCGGGCGGCAGTCAATTTGCCTTCATTGGTGTCTTAGCCGGCGGCGGTGCTCCGATTTCAGCAATCACTTCCTCTTGGCTCTTGGGCGTCAGAAACGGTTTCTACGCCATGAGGCTCAATGACGTCCTAGCGCCAAAAGGTTTCAAGAAAATCATTGCAGCCCAACTCAGCATCGACGAATCAAATGGTGTTTCCGCGGCTCAGTCGGACCTCAAGTCGCAGCGTTATGGCTTCTGGGCCACCGGTATCGCAGTTTTCGTTTTCTGGAATCTTGCGACTTTGTTGGGAGCTCTAGCCGGTGACTTCTTGGGTTCTGCTGAGACTTGGGGGCTTGACGCCGCCGCCGCGGCGGCGTTTTTAGGTTTGGTCTGGCCAAGACTTAAGGACAATAAATTTTTGGCTTTGTCGGCAGCCTTGGTTTCTGTCGTTGGCTCACTCTTCCTGCCAGCCGGTGTTCCGGTATTGCTGACAGTTTTCGTTGCGGTGTTGCCTCGGAGGTCTAAGTGACGCTGACCGTGATTCTGGCCTCAATCGCAGTGTTTAGCTGGAAGATGTTTGGCTATCTAATTCCGCAAAAGTGGATCACGGACGGCATCCGTGAGTTCAGTGACCGAGTGACTGTTGTTTTGATGTCAGCCTTGGTAGCGGTGCAGACCTTTGTTTCTGGAAACCAGGTTGAATTTGATGCCAGAGTTCCAGCCTTGGGAGTTGCCGCAATCCTGTTTGCCCTCCGCGTCCCCTACATTCTGGTGGTGATCGCAGCGGCCGCAACTGCTGCTGGCTTGAGGCTCCTAGGGCTCTAGGTAATCAACTCCAGGAGTCCAACGCTCTCCGGGAACTCCCCAACCTTCGTATTTGATTACCTTCTTGATTTCGCGCTGGTACGGCTTTAGCAGCCGGTCGGCGTAAAGGAGCCCGTCGAGGTGATCGAATTCGTGTTGGAAGATTCTGGCCAACCAACCTGTGGCCTCCACAGTGAACTCATCGCCTGCAAGATTGGTGGCACGCAGGACGGCTCTGTCAGCTCGCTTTAGGGGATAACGCTCACCTGGGATTGAAAGACATCCTTCAGACTCGGTGTCTTCGTCAGGCCATTCATCGCTGATTCCCGAGAGCTCCAAGATCGGGTTGATTGCCTCGCCGCGGTATTGATTTTCGCCATCGTGCCAGTCATAAACAAAGATTCTTAATCCCACACCAACCTGGGTGGCTGCAAGCCCGACACCTGGCGCTAGCGCCATGGTTTCATACATGTCGGCGACGAGGGTTCTGATCTCGTCGGTGATCTCTGACACTTCTTTAGCGCGAACGTGAAGTACCGGCTCACCGGTGATGACTATTGGGCGTATGGACACGCATTTAGGTTACCCAAGGAATTCCCAACTTGTTGCTTTAGGCTGTCATAGCTGCACTTTAGATTAGGAGAGCAGTTGTTCGAACCAGAGTTTGCCCGCCCCATAGCCATCGCACTGGCCGTTATCGGGGCAATCTTTTTGGCACTTGGTGCGCAGTTCCAAAACGACGCTGTGACCGAACATCACGCACCCACGCAGCTCAGACTCAAGTCACTACACATCCGGCAGGTTTTGGACCTCTTGCGTCGCCCAAGATGGCTTGCAGGGACAATTTTTATGGGGCTGGCAATTGTTTCCCAGCTATCTGCACTTGCCCTGGCACCTTTAATTGTGGTGCAGCCAATCGGCGCGATTGCCTTGATTATCACGAGCATCCTCAATGCCCGAATCCACAAGATCAAGCTCGACCCTAAGACTTTTGGTGCAATCGCAATCACGATGCTGGGAGTCTCAGGTTTCGTACTTTTCACCGCCACAAGCGCAACTCAGGTAAAACTTGACGACGGCATGCTGCTGCAGGTGGTTGGCGTTTTGATCGCTGTGCTTGCAGTGTTCGGAGTTTTGTTCGCAACTTCTAAGGGGCAGGTTGGACCACTGCAGTACATCTTCGGCGCTGGAGTACTTTACGGTTTCGTTGCTTCTTTGGCCAAGGTCGTTATTCAGCGAATCATCCAGGGAGATATCAACTGGCTCACGCTTTTGGCCACGGTAGCGCTTTTGGCTGCGACGGTATTGGGTGGTTGGTTCGTGCAGAACGCTTATGCTGCTGGACCTCCTGATTTGGTCATTGCAGGGCTTACTGTGATCGACCCGGCGGTTGCAGTGGGTATCGCAATTGTGATCTTGGGAGAGGCATCAAGCGCTGCCGCCGGCCAGGTGCTAGGGTTCGGTGTATCGGGATTAGTTGCCGTTTTGGGTGTTTTTATACTTGCTAAAGTTCACCCGCAACTAAGCAAAAAATAAGAGGTTTAGCGTTGGAAAAACTCAAGGTAGTCATGGCTTGTGACACCTTCGCTCCAGACATAAATGGCGCGGCGAGGTTCGCAGAACGCCTGGCAGCTGGTCTTGCTAGGCACGGGCACGAGGTCCACATTATCGCCGCTAGCACTGACTCAACCCACGGGTCTCGTATCGAGACTCATGATGGCTCTCGCATGATGGTTCACCGCATGAAAAGCCACAGAGTCCCGCAGCACAAAACCTTGCGATGGACCCAACCAATCGGACTAACCGCGCAAATCCGAAAGATTCTTCGCGAGGTGAAACCTGATGCACTGCACATTCAGTCACACCTTCTGATGGGGCGCTTTGCTGTTCAAGCTGCCAAGGGCTCGGGCTTGAGGATGATCGCAACAAACCACGTAATGCCTGAGAACCTAATCAAGTATTCCTTGTTGCCAAAGTTCACCCACAAGGCAGCAATGCGAATCACCTGGGCAGATGCCGGTCGCATTTTGCGCAAGATGGATGCCCTCACGACCCCTACAAGGCGAGCTGCAGAGCTTTTGGAGAATGCCGCTGGTGTAACCGGTGTGCTGGCAATCAGCTGTGGCATCGACGCCTCAAGATTCGCTAATGAGACTCCAACAAACAATAAGAATCCACGTTTCCTCTTCCTTGGTCGATTGGATGACGAGAAGCGCATTCACGTCCTACTGCAGGCTGTCGCTAAGCTCACCGATCATCCAAACGTCATTGTTGAACTGGTTGGCGATGGGGGAGAGCGAGAGAATCTTGCGAGACTTGCGGATGAGCTCGAGATTGCCGATCGCGTAATCTTTACCGGCCACATTTCAGATCAAGATCTGCCTGCGGCCTATGAGCGATGCACGGCTTTTGTGATGCCTTCGATTGCAGAACTTCAGTCAATTGCAACCATGGAGGCGATGGCGTCAGGTCGCCCAGTAATCGCTGCTGATGCAATGGCGCTCCCGCACCTGGTCCACGATGGTGACAACGGTTACCTGTTCCCTCCAGACGATTCAGACGCGTTAGCAGAGCGCCTCAGGAGGATTCTCAATGCTGACCAGCAGGAGCTGAATCGCATGAGCGAAAACAGCCTTCACCTCATCCAATCTCATGACATCGAGCGAACCATCAGAATCTTCGAGAACCTCTACGTGGGTATTCGTGACGAGAGTTCGACCACGGATGACAATTCTCCGGACTACATGCAGCCGATTGGGAAGCTCAATGAGGCGATTAGCTCACGGTTAGAGAGCTGGCGTCGCGGCGCTGTTGATCTTGGTCGCCGAGCAGAAGACATCTCCCAGGACGCTTTGGAAAAGCTGAACGAAGTTCGCGAAGAAGTTAGCGACCAGCTGAGTGACTTCAAGGACGAACTAAAAGAGCAGATCAGCGAAGCTGCTAAACGAATCAAACGCAAGCGTAAATAGTTAGACTTACTAACATCGCATGGGGCGTTAGCTCAGCCGGTTAGAGCAGCGGACTCATAATCCGTCGGTCGCGGGTTCAAGTCCCGCACGCCCCACCAAACATCGATAAGGGGTTTTACTTGGTTGAATTTGCCGTCGGCATCATCGGTTCGATTGGCCTTTGGGGAGCTGCGCTTTTGATCGCGATCGAAGTGATTGTGGTCCCAATCCCATCCGAGCTAGTGCTGTTGCTGACTGGATTCAATGTTTCAGAGGGTCGCTTCTTGATTGAGGGAGCGATTTCCGTCACCACCCTTGCCTCGTTGCTAGGTGCTCTTTTTCTATATTCAATCGCAAAGGCCATAGGGGAAGACCGCGTCTTTAGCTTGACTCGCAGGTTTGGAAAGTTTGTCGGTCTCAAAGAGACAGACATTCACAAGACCTTGCATTGGTTCGCTCGCTACGGCAAGGCCTTGGTTTTCTTTGGGCGTCTCATTCCGATCATCCGCTCCTTGGTGAGCATCCCGGCTGGCCTGACCAAAATGAATCTTTGGTCTTTCATTCTCTTCACCACTCTTGGCAGTGGCATCTGGAACAGTATTTGGATAACGGCAGGATTTGTGCTGGGTGAGAACTGGTCGGCCGCCGACGAGTTCTCCCAAGTCATCGATGTGGTTGCGTATATAGCGATTGGACTGTTTGCACTGTTCTTGCTCGGACGGGCTATCTTCGACAGAGTCTCTGCAGCCAAGGAGTAAGGGGTCTCCGCTTCAAGGATCTTGCGAAGGCTGCTGGTATCAGAAACACTTAGGCACTTGGTTGGATTACCGTTCCGGCTCAATCGACTATGTTGCTATCAATCGGGAAGTAGTTCGTGTGCCTTCGTTACTTACGCTTTTCTAAGTAGCAGCTCGCGCAAAGCGATTCGTATGAGACCTTATCGCCGTCAATCGCGACCTGATCTCCATCGAAAGTGAATTCACCATTGAGCAATCGCGCGTTGAACATCGCTTTTCGACCGCAACGGCAAATCGTCTTAAGCTCCTCGAGAGAGTGCGCAATCTCCAAAAGCCTCATAGAACCAGGGAAGGCAGTGGTTCTGAAATCTGTGCGGATTCCATATGCCAAAACTGGGACACCGTCGAGAACTGCAATCTCCAAGCACTGATCAACCTGCTCGCGTGTCAAGAACTGCGCTTCGTCAATAAGCAGGCAAGCAATTGATTCGCCGCTCTCTTTCTTGAAAGCTTTCACGTGATCAGCGAATAGCGTGCGGAGGTTTTGCCTAGGCTCCACTAGAAAGTCAACCTGGCGTGTTACACCTAGGCGCGAGACGATGCTGCGATCACCCTTGGAGTCGATGGCAGGCTTGGTGAGCAAGACGTGCTGAGAGCGCTCCTCATAGTTGAAGGCTGCTTGGAGTAGCGAAGTGCTTTTGCCCGAGTTCATCGCCCCGAAGCGGAAATATAGTTTGCTCATCGGTGAAATCCTAGGAGAGATGGCGCAGATTGTTTGACAACTCTCAGACTTTGGGTTTATCGTTCCTAAATCGGTTCAGAACGTAGGGGAAGACGGATCTGGATCGGAGGAAATTGCCAAACGTCGATTTATGGGTGTTTAGCGCACCCGTCGAAGCGATGGGCCAAATCAATTGCATTTTGGCCGAGTTTGGCTTATCCGGATCTTTCTACGGTCAACCGCTAGAAGTGAACACAGTTCAACTTCGAAGCCAGGCCGACATTCCAGATGAGCGAATACCGCAGCTGGTTTCAGTGCTCGCAAAAACCATGGCCACCTTTGAACTGAATTCCTATGGGGATTACTCGGAGCGGTATCTGCATCACCCATCATTGGGAATTTGCAGAAACGAGTTTGATCAGGCCGGCGAAGTTGTCTTGCGGGTGGGACAGCTAGAGCAACTGCTCCTGGAGACGCGTGGAAACCTATCTGATTTCTCTCGAGGCTTTAGGCGACTTACGGGGGTCCCGTGGCTTGATTTAGTTGAGCCCTATAGAAAGGTCGCGGAATACGCGATAGCGCTTCCTAGGGCCGTCTAGACGTTTCTGAACGCTAGAACAGCGTTGTGGCCACCAAAGCCAAAGCTGTTGCTGATCGCTATGGCATCTGGGCGAGCAAGCTTGGTTGGTGTGCGCGGAACATTTAGGTCGATCGCAGGGTCTTGGTTGTCCAGGTTTATCGTTGGTGGAGCCATTTGTTGACTCAAGGCCAAGATCGTAAACACTGCCTCAATCGCGCCTGCTCCACCCAGTAGGTGTCCGGTAGCTGCCTTTGTTGCAGCAACAATCAGATTCTGGGTGTGATCTCCAAATACTCGCTTGATGGCTGTGTATTCGGCGATATCACCAACTGGAGTGGAAGTGGCGTGAGCATTGACGTGCTCGACGTCCTTGATGTCAGCTCCCGCTTGAGCGAGGGCCGAAAGAACCGCACGAGCAGCTCCTGAGCCTTCTGGGTCTGGAGCGGTGATGTGATAGGCGTCAGAGGTAACTGAGCCGCCGACAATCTCACAGTAAATCTTCGCGCCGCGCGCTAGAGCGGAATCGAGCGGTTCAAGAACAAGTGCTCCAGCACCTTCGCCCATTACAAAGCCATCTCGGTCTACGTCGTAAGGTCTTGAAGCCCTAGTTGGGTCATCGTTTCGCTTGGACAGTGCGTGCATCGCAGCAAAAGAAGCAATTGGAAGCGGGTGAATAGCGGCTTCCGCTCCACCGGCAACCACCACATCGGCTTCGCCGGTCTGAATTCTGTGGAAAGCGTTTGCAATTGACTCGTTGCCAGAGGCACAGGCTGAAACTGCGGTGCGGACACCAGCTCTAGCGCCAAGATCCATTCCTATGGCAGCAGCCGGTCCATTTGCCATCAGCATCGGCACGGTCATCGGGAGAACTCTTCTTGGACCACGCTCACGAAGCGTGTCGTAGGCGTCCAGCAGTGTCCAGACTCCACCGATTCCGGTGGCAAAATCAACAGCTAGTCGCTCAGGCTCAACCTCTGGGGAGCCTGCATCCTCCCAAGCCTGTCGGGCCGCAATAAGCGCAAACTGGCTAGAAGGGTCGAGACGTTTTGCCTCGTGTGGGGGAAGAGTCTCGCTGGCGGGAACTCTGGCCTGGCCTGCGAAGGTGACTGGAAGCTCATGTCTGGCTACCCACTCTTTATCCAAGGTGGAGATGCCGGACTGTCCTGCCAACAGGTTTGCCCAGCTAGACGCGGCATCGCCACCCAATGGTGTGGTTGCACCAATTCCGGTGACGACGACGCGACGCATGCTGCTACTAGGCCTGTGCTGCGGTGATGAAGTTAACCGCGTCAGCTACGGTGATGAGGTTCTTTACTTCCTCGTCTGGAATCTTGACGCTGAACTTATCCTCAGCGTTTACCACGATGGTCATCATCGAGATTGAGTCGATGTCTAGGTCGTCAGTGAAAGACTTGTCCATCTGAACTGCGTCAGTTGCGATACCGGTCTCGTCGTTTACTAGTTCTGCGAGTCCAGCTAGGACATCTGCCTGCGAAAGAGCCATTTTTCTCCTTGATGTGATTGAGTCGCTTTATTTTACGGCAGTTCTACCACTTGAGCCGCGAAGGCGAGCCCCGCGCCGAAGCCAATTTCAAGAGCGTAGCCGCCACTTTTTACTTTGCCCTCAGCCAACAGGCGGTGCATCGCCAAAGGAATCGACGCCGCAGAGGTATTTCCGGTGTCCACGATGTCCCTTGCGACTACAACGCTGTCCGGGAGTTCAAGTTGCTTTGCGAGCTCATCAATGATTCGAATATTTGCCTGGTGAGTAACTAGCGCACTTAGATCACTAGCTTCAAGTCCGGATTCAGCAAGGGCCTGCTTGGCCACTTTTGCCATTTCCCAAACGGCCCAGCGGAAGACCGACTGACCCTCCTGCACCAATGTTGGCCACTCGGCCTTACCATCTCTGAAATCAAGGATGGAGCTGGTCATTCCGACCTTGTCCCAGTTAGCGCCATCAGAACCCCAGACAGACTTTGAAATTCCGGGGTGATCGCTGGGTCCTACGATGGCTGCCCCAGCGCCATCGCCAAGCAAGAAGCTAATTGAGCGATCCGTTGGTTCAACAAAGTCAGAAAGTTTCTCGCCGCCGACAACAAGGACGTATTTGCTGGTTCCGGCTCGCACCAACGCATCAGCTTGCGCAATGCCGTAGCAGTATCCTGCGCAGGCGGCTGAGATGTCATAGGCGGCCGCTCCATGAGCACCAACCTTCTCAGCCAATAGCGAGGCACCAGATGGGGTTTGGTAAGGAAAGGTAATTGTGGCCAAAATCACGGTCCCAATATCCGCCGGAGCGATTCCAGACTTCTTGATCGCTTCGTTGGATGCCTCAACCGCCATGTCCATCAGGGATTGCTCCTTGTCGGCGCGCATTCTGGTTACGATTCCGGTGCGCTGTCTAATCCACTCGTCAGAAGAATCGATAGGGCCGGCCACGTCATCGTTTGTGACAGTTTGGTGTCCTCTTGAGGCACCCAGCGCATAAATGCGGGCGAACTCAACGGTCTTGGTCTGATTGAGAGTCTTCATTACGCTCCGATTTTTTCGAGGTCGGTTGGATTCTTTAGCGCTACAGCGGTGGAATTTGGCATTCCGCGCTTGGCAAGGCCAGCTAGCGCTCCGGCTGGTGGGAGTTCTATAACCGTGGCAGAGAGTGTCTCAATGCTTGCCATGCAAAGATCCCAGCGAACCGGGTTAGAAACCTGTGACACCAACGAGGCCAAGAACTGCTCCCCATCTGTCACCAGTGCACCGCCAACGTTGCTCCAAAGCTTCATTTGGGGCATGCTCGCCGAAACAGTTGCAGCTACCTCGCTAAGTTTTGTGACGGCTGGTTGCATAAAGTGGGTGTGGAATGCACCGGCAACCTTTAGCTCGATCACGCGAGACTTCTCCGGGGGAGTAGCCACAAGTTGAGTGATAGCAGCCTTGCTACCAGCAGCAACAATCTGCCCGGCACCGTTGTAATTGGCCGCTGATAAACCCAGTTCCTCAAGCGCAGCCAGCACCTGGTCTTGCTCTCCTCCAAGGACTGCAGCCATCGAGGTGACTTCAAGCTTTGCGGCTTCCGCCATCGCATTTGCCCGAACGGCTACTAACTTCATGGCGTCTTCGTCTGAAAGCACTCCCGAAATTGCGGCGGCTGCGAATTCACCAACCGAGTGGCCGACAGCACCATCAAAGTCAGCGAGATTGATTGCGGTTCGAGCCGCGGCAATGGATGCTGCAACGATCAATGGTTGAGCGTTCTCAGTCGCCTTGATCTCGTCCTCAGAAGCCATGGTGCCAAGTCGAACCAGATCCTTACCTGCGGCTTTTCCGAGCTCGATAATCTTCTCCTGGAAGCCTGGGACATTAGCGAACCACTCAGTTAGGAAACCTTCGGATTGGGAGCCTTGCCCTGGGCACATCAAAATACGCATCTGTCCAAACTACCTTTTCAATCCAAATTCATTGTCATTGATCGCACCAAGGATTAGCGCGACCTGCAACACAAATGCGGTTCTCGCCACTGTTGGGTCAGCAGAAATCTCTTCGTAGATGCGTTTTAGGCGATAGCGAACAGTGTTGGCATGAACAAACAGCGATTTTGCTGTGGTCTCCAAAGATCGACCGCATTCAAGGTATGCCCTAAGGGTCCCAAGGAGTTCGGGGGAGCTTTTGGCAAGCGGAAGGTAATAGGTTTCAATCAGAGTTTGCCTAGCAAGTGAATCGCCAGCCAGTGCTCTTTCCGGTAGTAGCTCATCGGCCGCCAATGGGCGCTTCACGGCACCGATGCTCACAGCCACCGAGTGTGCTGCCAACGCGCTGCGCGCACTTTTAGGGGCATCAGAGACAGTTGCTACCGTGGTGCCGAGTATTAGGGGACCCTGGCCGAAGTAACCCTCGAGCTGAGCTGCTATCTGCTGGATTGTCTGCTCTGGCTTTTCGGAGTTGACCATCAAACCTATGACGACGACCTGACGCCTGCCCTGGATGCCCAAGAGCAGATCGCTGCCGGCTTTTCTGGCAATCTTTCGCATTGCGTCTGGATCCGGAGATGGGTTTGCAATTCCAAGTAGAACGGCGACTTGACCATCGCTTCTCCAGCCAAGTGCTGCCACTCGTGAGCTAATTTCCTGCGAGGTCTCACCGGAGATGATGCTGTCAACAACTAGCGCCTCAAGTCGGGCATCCCAGAGCCCACGTGCCTCGGCAGCTTTGGCATAAACATCGGCGGCGTTGAAGGCGATATCTCGGGAGTAGCGAAGTACAGACTCTGTAAGGTCTGGGTGTTCAGCTACTACCCGATCCTCCACCATTTCTACAACGACCTGAATCAGCTGCAACGTCTCCTGCAGCGAGATTGAGCGAAGCAGTTCTCTTGGCGCGCTTCCAAATACGTCGGCTGCCACCCAGGGTTGGCTTGAAGGATCTTGATACCACTGAATAAAGCTGGTGATGCCGTTTTGCGCAACAGAACCAATAGCAGCTCGTCTTGCCGGTGGCATTGATCGATACCAGGGCAATGTCTCATCCAGGCGACTCAGCGTCGCCGTTGCGAGCTCGCCAGCTATCGATTGCAGCCAGGCGAGATGCTTAGGCGTCTCCACCGGCCGATCCACTGGTGCCAGCATTTACATCGTGAAGGCGGTACTTGTCGATTGCCTGCTGTGGAACAGAGTGGTCAATCTTGTCCTTCTCGACCAGCTGCTCAAGAATTCGAACAGCGATCGATGGGCCATCAATCTTGAAGTGCCTTCTAGCGGCAGGCCTGGTGTCCGAGAATCCAAAACCATCTGCACCCAAAGTTGCAAAGGAACCAGGGACCCAAGGTCGGATCATGTCTGGAACCGCGTGCATGAAGTCAGAGACGCCGAGTTTTGGACCCTTCGCGTCTGACAACTTCTGGGCAACATAGGAAACTGGAGCCTCTTCATTCGGGTAGAGGAACTTGCGCTCATCGGCAGCCAAACCGTCGCGGCGGAGCTCGCCCCAGCTGGTAACCGACCAAACATCGGCGGATACGCCCCACTCCAAAAGTAGCTGCTGAGCCTCAAGCGCCCAAGGAACCGACACGCCGGAGGCAAGAATTTGAGCCTTGTGACCCTCTGCGGAGTTCTTGGAAATCAGGTGCATGCCCTTGAGAATGCCATCGACATCGACATCTTCAGGTTCAGCAGGCTGAAGCATTGGCTCGTTGTAGACGGTGAGGTAATACATGACGTTTGGATCTGGGTGGTTCCCGCCATACATACGTTCAAGGCCGGCCTTGGTGATGTGAGCAATCTCATATCCGTAGGCAGGGTCGTAGGAAACTACCGCGGCGTTGGTGCTCGCAATCACAAGTGAGTGGCCATCGGCGTGCTGCAGACCTTCACCGGTCAGGGTGGTCCTTCCAGCGGTTGCACCGATCATGAAGCCACGAGTCATCTGGTCGCCGGCTAGCCAGATCTGGTCTGCGGTGCGCTGGAAACCAAACATCGAGTAGAAGACATAAATCGGGATGATTGGCTGTCCGTGCGTGGCATAGCTGGTTCCGGATGCGGTGAAAGCGGCCATTGAGCCAGCCTCATTGATTCCGGTGTGAAGGATCTGGCCGTTGGTTGCTTCCTTGTAGCTAAGCAGCAGGTCTCTATCAACCGACATGTACTTCTGACCATTCGGGTTGTAGATCTTCGCGGTCGGGAAGAAAGCATCCATACCGAAGGTGCGAGCCTCATCAGGAATGATCATCTGAATGCGCTCACCGGTGCCGTCGGACTTCAATAGATCCTTCAACATGCGCACAAATGCCATGGTGGTTGCTACTTCTTGGTTACCGGATCCGGCGCGGGGTACCGCATAGGCCTTGTCTTCCGGAAGCGCAAAGTCAACGTACTTAGTTCGGCGCTCAGGGAGGTATCCACCAAGCTCACGACGACGTTCGTGCATGTACTGGATTTCAGGGCTGTCGCTACCTGGGTTGTAGTAGGGCGGCTGATAAGGGTCTGCCTCAAGCTGTGCGTCCGTAATTGGCACGCGCATTGCATCGCGGAATGCCTTGAGGTTATCCAGGGTCATCTTCTTCATCTGGTGGGTAGCGTTTCTACCCTCGAAGCTCTTGCCAAGGCCGTACCCCTTGATTGTCTTCGCGATGATTACTGTGGGCTGACCCTTGTGGCTTAGGGCAGCCTTGTAGGCGGCATAAACCTTGTTGTAGTCGTGGCCACCGCGCTTGAGCTCCCAGACCTGGTCGTCTGACAGGTGCTCAACTAGCTGAAGCGCCTTTGGGTCACGGGCAAAGAAGTTCTCGCGGACAAACTTGCCGGACTCGGTTTTGTAGGTCTGGTAGTCGCCATCTGGCGTGCGATTCATGAGGTTGACCAAAGCACCCTCGTGATCGTTAGCCAAAAGGCTGTCCCACTCACGACCCCAAATAACCTTGATTACGTTCCAACCGGCGCCGCGGAAGAAGGATTCAAGCTCCTGAATGATCTTGCCGTTGCCTCGAACAGGACCGTCAAGTCGCTGAAGGTTTGCGTTTACAACGAAGGTCAGGTTGTCTAGCTGCTCATTTGCCGCTAGCTGCAGAGCACCGCGGCTCTCAACCTCATCGAGCTCACCATCGCCAAGGAATGCCCAAACGTGCTGTCCGGAAGTGTCTTTGAAACCGCGCCCCTCGAGGAATCTGTTGAACTGCGCCTGGTAGATAGCGTTGATTGGTCCAAGACCCATCGAAACCGTCGGGAACTGCCAGAAATCTGGCATCAACCTTGGGTGCGGGTAGCTCGGAAGACCTCGGCCGGGCTTTGGACGAGACTTTTCCTGACGGAAGTTGTCCATTTCATCAGCGGAAATTCTGCCCTCTAGGAAAGCTCTTGCGTAGGGACCAGGGGAGGCGTGGCCCTGGACGAAGATCGAGTCAACACCCTGGGGGTGGTCGTGACCCTTGAAGAAGTGATTGAAACCAACCTCGTAGAGCGATGCGCTCGAGGCGAAAGATGAGATGTGGCCGCCAACAGAGATACCAGGTCGCTGAGCGCGGTGCACCATGACCGCTGCGTTCCAGCGCATCCAAGCACGGTAGGTGCGCTCGATTGCTTCGTCGCCTGGGAATTGCGGTTCATCCTCTGGGCTGATGGTGTTGATGTAGTCGGTGGTCGGAACCAAAGGGACATTTAGTTGAAGTTCGTGGCTGCGACGAAGCAGTGACTGCATGATCTCTCTTGCACGGCCTCTGCCGTGACGCTGAGCTACTGCGTCGAGTGACTCAAGCCACTCAGCAGTTTCCTGAGGGTCTGGGTCTGACACTGCTGGAACAAATGCATCTTGGTCGTTAAACGACATCAAAGCCTCTTTTCGTGGCTGCTTTACCGACTTTGCCCTTTTAGGGCTCGATAAGTCTATTCGCCTTGGAATGATTTCGCTGGCGTTGTAGGTTTTATTCAACATCGAAAGGCAGACATGATTACCGTTGGCGACCTAGCACCAGATTTCACACTGACTAACCAGCACGGAGAGCAAGTTACCCTCTCTGATTTCCGCGGGGTAAAGCCCGTTGTCTTAGTTTTTTACCCACTGTCTTTCAGTGGAATTTGCACCGGTGAACTTTGTGAACTTCGGGACAACCTAAAAATGTTGGAATCTGACGGTATTGAGCTTTTGGCGATCAGCGTGGACTCCAAGTTCGTTCAGTCCAAATTTGCTGAATCTGAGGGTTACAAGTTCAGCGTGCTGTCTGACTTTTGGCCGCACGGCGCAGTTGCTCAGAACTACGGTGTGTTCATTGCGGAACATGGCATCTCGACCCGTGCAACCTTCGTGATAGACATCTCGGGGGAGGTCGTTGCGAAATTCGAGACCAGCCCGGGCGAGCCAAGAAAGCTCTCCGACTACAAAAATGCCTTGGAGTTGGTTTAGCGGTTAAAAACCACTAAGCTCTTCTGCGGGCCTTTAGCTCAGTTGGTAGAGCGCCACGCTTACACCGTGGATGTCATCGGTTCGAGCCCGGTAGGGCCCACTCGACCCCCTAGTTAGGCAAACATGGTGGAATTCGAGCCTCCTAAGCGCAAAGCGCTTAGTGACGCTGAATTGCATCGCGCCATAACCCTCCACGGTTCTTCCGCGGAGGGTCTTGCCAATTCTGAGCAACTTATTTCAGAGCAAGCGACCCTCAGAGAACAAGACTCTGAGGCGCTAAGCAATTGGATAAAAGAGCTTCAAGCCGATGGCTCACCCCAAGCTCTTGCCGCTCTAAGAAAAATTGC
>NZ_CBCHRQ010000011.1:0-27438 GCF_965064355.1 Aquiluna sp. | reverse complement strand
CGCTTGCACCCTACGTATTACCGCGGCTGCTGGCACGTAGTTAGCCGGTGCTTTTTCTGCAGGTACCGTCACTTTCGCTTCTTCCCTGCTAAAAGAGGTTTACAACCCGAAGGCCTTCGTCCCTCACGCGGCGTTGCTGCATCAGGCTTTCGCCCATTGTGCAATATTCCCCACTGCTGCCTCCCGTAGGAGTCTGGACCGTGTCTCAGTTCCAGTGTGGCCGGTCACCCTCTCAGGCCGGCTACCCGTCGTCGCCTTGGTGAGCCATTACCTCACCAACTAGCTGATAGGCCGCGAGCTCATCCTTGACCGAAATTCTTTCTTCCCCAGTGGATGCCCACCAAGGAAAATATCCGGTATTAGCTACAGTTTCCCGCAGTTATCCCAGAGTCAAGGGCAGATTGCTCACGTGTTACTCACCCGTTCGCCACTAATCCACCGGAGCAAGCTCCAGCTTCATCGTTCGACTTGCATGTGTTAAGCACGCCGCCAGCGTTCGTCCTGAGCCAGGATCAAACTCTCCGTAAAAATCATTCTGCCTACAAGTTAGGCAAGCTTCTACGAACACCCCGGAAAAGGGGGTGATCAATTTGATTTGGCTTTCGAACTGTCTACTGACAATTCATGTTTTGTATCTTTATCCAAAAGGAATCTCTGCCAGAACCTAAGTTCCAGCCGAGGTTTTTGGCATCGACATTGTGCACGCTGTTGAGTTCTCAAAGATCGGATGCATCTGGCTTTCCCTCGCGGGTCAACTCCAGAGCAACTTTTCAAGTCTACCGATTTGACACACTGTGTCAACCCCTCGTTTCCAAGGAATTTCCACCAGTTATCTCAGCGGGAGACCTAAATCTTAGACGCAAAAATTGCAAGCCACAAGGGCTAGTTTCTGGACTAAGACTGTTGTAACTTGAGCCGGCGATCTCAATCGGATCTTGCCAAACTTTGGACAACTCGCATGAGCTTAGTCACGATTTGGTAAAGCTGTCAAATCGAGGGCAGAAACGGCGTGTTGGGTCAACAAATCAGAAAAAAAGCCCGGCTAACGACTTCTTACCGCGAGCTAAAACAGCCTGATTTCCGTCTAAAACATCATCCAGAACCGCTGTATCGGAATCGATCTTGGTTTTATTGACCGAGACTCCACCCTGTTCAATGGCTCTGCGAGCCTCTGACTTGGACTCACACAGCCCAGTAGCCAAAAGAGCATCAACTACCAAGGAACCCTTCGATACCTCGGCATTTGGCAACTCATCGAGCGCTGAACGCAGAGTCTTTGCATCAAGTGAGCGAATATCTCCCGCTCCGAACAGCGCTATGGCTGCATCCTGGGCCGCCACGGCCTCAGATTGGGAGTGCACCAGCTCTGTCACCTCAAAGGCTAACCGACGTTGGGCCTCGCGCTTGAATGGCTCAGCTTCAACCTGCTGCTGGTACTGCTCTATCTCGGCCCTGGTTAGGAAGGTGAACACCTTTAGGCGATCAATTACATCTGCATCATCGGTGTTGAGCCAGAACTGGTGCATCGCATAGGGGCTAGTAAGTTCGACATCCAACCAAATAGCGTTGCCTTCGCTCTTGCCAAACTTCTTACCGTCAGAGTTGGTAATCAACGGAGTTGCGATGAGGTGAACCGAGGATCCTTCAACTCGGTGAATCAAATCAGTGCCGGAGGTTAGGTTTCCCCACTGGTCACTGCCGCCGGTTTGCAGCACGCAGTTATAGCGGCGGTTTAGCTCCAAGAAATCCAGTCCCTGCAATATCTGATAGCTGAACTCTGTGTAGCTAATGCCGCTGTCTGAATTTAGTCGAGCCGACACAGCATCTTTTGCGAGCATCTTGCCCACACGGTAGTGCTTGCCGACATCTCTCAGGAAATCAAGTGCACTGTAGTTCTGTGTCCAGTCCAGGTTGTTGACCAGACGCGCTTTGTTAGGCCCCTGGTAATCCAAAAAACGCTCGGTCTGGGCTGCCAAGCGGCTGACCCATTCGGAAACCGTCGCCTTGTCATTTAGCGTGCGCTCGGCATTTGGCTTTGGGTCACCAATCAGACCGGTTGCTCCACCAACAAGTGCCAGCGGGTTGTGGCCAGCCAGCTGCAACCGACGCATGGTCAAAAGCTGTACTAGGTTTCCAAGGTGCAAGCTAGGGGCAGTTGGGTCAAAGCCGCAGTAGTAGGTAATCGAGTTTTCCGAAAGCTCTTTCCGCAGTGCTTCCTCGTCAGTTGACAGCGCTACCAGACCACGCCACTTCAGCTCATCCAAAATGTGGCTAAAGGATGAGTCATTGTGCTGTCGGCTCATAGTTTCTGCGCTCGCCAATTACTTCTCCCCCGCTAGCAATTTATTCAAAGTTCCAAGCTGGGTGTCCACCTCGGATAATGAGGTCCCGCCCGCTCCGTTTCTTGAAGAAATAGCGCTCTGAACGTCGATTACCTCACGAACCGTCGGGGTGAGGTCCTTAGAGATTGCCGCGAGCTGAGCATCGGATGGCTCTTGAAGCTGCATGTTGTGCTGCTCGCAGAACTTCACAAGCTCACCGGTGATCTCGTGAGCGTCTCTAAATGGAACGCCTTGTTTGACTAACCACTCCGCGACATCTGTGGCCAGCGAATAGCCCATAGGCGCAAGTGTCTCCAGCCGCTCGGTATTGAAAGTAAGGGTTGCAACCATTCCGGAAAAGGCCGGCAAAACCAATAACAGGTTGTCCACCGAGTCGAAAACCGGCTCTTTGTCCTCTTGCAAATCACGGTTGTAGCTCAGCGGCAAACCCTTGAGGGTTGCCAGCAGCCCAGCGTGATTACCAATCAGCCTGCCGGCTTTGCCCCTGGCAAGCTCCGCAATATCAGGGTTCTTCTTCTGCGGCATGATCGAGGATCCTGTTGAGAAAGCATCGTCCAATTTGACGTACCCGAATTCAAAAGTGGACCAAGCAATAATCTCCTCGGCAAATCTAGAAAGATCAACCGCGATTATCGCTGCGATAAAGCTAAATTCGGCGACCACGTCTCTCGAGGCAGTGGCATCCATGCTGTTCTGAGTGACCCCGGCAAAACCAAGTTCTTGCGCAACCAGATTTGGATCAAGCCCAAGCGTGTTTCCGGCAAGTGCGCCAGAGCCATAGGGCGAAAGGTTTGCCCGCTCACGCCAGTTCTTAAGGCGCTCCAAGTTTCTAACCATCGGCCAGGCGTGTGCTAACAGGTGATGCGACAGCAATACCGGTTGGGCGTGCTGGAAGTGAGTGCGTCCAGGCATTGCAACACCGCGATGTTTGGTTGCCTGCGAAACCAGAGCTGCGAGATAAGCGTGCAGTTGCTTTTCAATCTCGACCGCAGCATCAAGCAGGAAGGATCTAATCAGCGTGGCGATTTGGTCATTGCGCGAGCGACCAGCGCGAATCTTGCCGGCTATTTCTTTGCCTGCGATTTCGATAAGACCACGCTCTAAAGCTGCGTGCACATCTTCTTCCGCGGGTAACGGTGCAAACTCACCGGCCAAAACTCTTTTCAGCAGTTGACCAATTGCGTTCTCCAGAGTTGAAAGTTCGCTAGCGGAAAGATAGCCAGCCTTGTGAAGTGCCTTTATGTGAGCACTGGTTCCGCGCAAGTCATAGGGAGCCAATCGGAAGTCGAAGTGCGTAGAACGAGAAAGGGCTGCCAATGCGTCGTTTGGGCCAGACGCGAAACGTCCACCCCAAAGGGAGTCATTGCTCTGTGCCATCTGTCCTCTTACTTCTTTATCTAGCTAAGTCTAGTTTTGCCTTGAGAGCCAAAGCATTAGGGCCTTCTGAGCGTGCAGGCGATTCTCTGCCTCATCCCAGATTCTTGACTGCGGACCATCAAGCACCTCAGCGGCTACCTCATAGCCGCGATAGGCGGGCAGGCAGTGCAGGAAGATTGCGTTTGAGTTGGCCTTTGCCATAAGTGCTGCATCAACCGTGTAGCCGGCAAACAGCTTCACTCGCTGCTCTTTCTCGTCTTCCATGCCCATAGAAACCCAGGTGTCGGTGGTAACTACATCTGCTGCGGCAACAGCCAAACTTGGATCTTCGAAAACCTCGATTTGCTGACCAAACTGCGTTGCTATTGCCTGAGCCCTTGCTACCACCTCGGCAGCAGGCTGGAAACCAGCTGGAGCGCCAATCGAAACGCTCATACCCGCCAGCGCACTAGCCACGAGATAGCTGTTACCCATGTTGTTGGCAGCATCACCAATGTAGGCAAGCTTGAGCCCTTGGGTCTTGCCAAACTCTTCTCTGATTGTGAGTAGGTCTGCCAAAAGCTGGCAAGGGTGCCAGTCATCGGAAAGCGAATTGATGACAGGAACTTTGGAATTTGCTGCCATCTCCTCAAGCCCTGCTTGGGCATAGGTGCGCCAAATGATTTGCGCTACCTGACGTTCTAGAACTCGAGCGGTATCCGCAACCGATTCCTTTTTGCCCAACTGCGAAGAACCACTATCAATGATCAGCGGCACTCCCCCAAGATCAGCAATGCCTGTTGCGAATGAGACTCGGGTTCGAGTGGAAGTCTTATCAAAGATAACCGCAACGGTCTGTGGACCTGCAAATGGCTTGTGTGCAAAACGATTGGCCTTTAGTTCCAAGGCCAGCTCGAGAATCTCAGCCTGCTCTTGTGGGGTCAGGTCATCATCTTTTAGAAAGTGTCTAGTCACGTCGGTCCTTAGTTGGTCACCTGAGTGCCGACACCGGACTCAGTAAAGATTTCAAGCAGAATGCTGTGGGGTTGCCGGCCGTCAATAATGTGTGCCTTTGGCACACCGCCCTCCACGGCCTCAAGACAAGCCTGCATCTTTGGAATCATGCCAGATTCCAAGGCTGGAATAAGTTCTCGCAATTCGACGGCGGTGATCTCAGATACCAGTGAGTCTAATTTTGGCCAGTTGGCATAGAGCCCAGGGACATCAGTCAACACCATGAGTTTTTCTGCACCGAGGGCTACCGCCAAGGAGGCGGCTGCCAAATCTGCGTTCACATTTAGTAGCTCACCATAAACCGTGGGTGCAACGGTTGAGATCACCGGAATCTTGCCGGCGTCGATGGCCTGCAGCACGCTTCTTGGATTCACGGTGCGGACCTCGCCCACCAAACCTAAATCAACTTCACCATCGGGTGTCGAAGCGGTTACCTTCTCGGCCCGGAATAAGTTGTCATCCTCACCTGAAAGCACCACGGTTTGCGCTCCAGAGGCCTCAATCAACTCCGCAAGCTGTTTGCTCACCTGGTTCCTCAGCACATCGCGAACAACCTTGATGGTTTGCTCGTCGGTGTATCTAAAGCCGTGCCTAAACTCGCTTTGAATGCCGAGCTCCGCAAGACGAGCGGTGATTTGTGGGCCGCCGCCGTGAACCACCACCGGCTTGATACCGACAAATCTTAGGTATGCCATGTCCTGCGCAAAGGCAGTCTGCAAAGCCTCATCGACCATTGCATTTCCGCCAAACTTCACAACCACAATTCGCCCGTGAAACTCGCGCAACCAATCCAAAGACTCAATTAGAGTCTCTGCCTTGATGCGGGCGAGCGCTTGGTCTGGGTTGGCAGGAATCATTAGCTGGAGTATGCGCTGTTCTCTTCGACGTATTCGTGGGTCAAATCATTAGTCACCACGGTTGCGAAATCATCACCGACATTTAGGTTGATGTTGATATCCACCTTGCGAGGGGCTAGGTCAATCAAGCCCCTATCCCCTGCTGGTTGCCCCTGACTTGAGATAAGAACTCCGTTGATGGCGACATCAATGTTGTAGGGATCAAACTCAGCCTTAGTGGTTCCCACCGCTGCAAGAATTCGACCCCAGTTGGGGTCGTTGCCATAGATTGCCGCCTTGAACAAGTTATTGCGAGCTACCGACCTAGCAACCTCAACAGCGTCGTCTTCACTTGCCGCACCTTCCACGGTGATGTGGATGTTGTGCGATGCGCCTTCGGCATCATCGAGCAATTTCAAAGCAAGTTCTTTGCAAACCGAGGTTAGAAGCTCTTGAAATTCAGCTGGCTCGGCCGCAATCCCTGAAGCACCTGAGGCCATCAACGTCACCTGGTCGTTGGTAGACATGCAGCCATCGGAATCTAAACGATCGAAAGAAACTCGGGTGGCAGCTCTCAGCGCTGAATCCAACTCTGCAGGTTCAATTACCGCATCCGTTGTAATTACCACCAGCATGGTTGCAAGTCCCGGAGCAAGCATTCCTGCGCCTTTGGCCATGCCACCGATTCTCCAGCCGCTGGAAGATTCAGCTTCAGCGCGCTTAGCAACCGAATCGGTGGTCATGATGGCCTCACTGGCAGTTACGCCACCATCGTGATTCAAAGAATCAACAGCACTCTTCACGCCGTCCAATAGCTTTTCACGATCGAGCTGCTCGCCAATTAGGCCGGTGGAGCAAACCAATACATCCGAAGCTGAAACCTCCAGGTGATTAGCCACAGCTTCCGCTGTGGCATGAGTGGTTTGAAAACCTTGCGGTCCGGTGTAGCAATTAGCACCGCCGGAGTTCAGAACAATCGCCGAGACCTGCTGATCTTTGATGACCTCTTTGGACCAAAGAATTGGATTTGCCTGACAACGATTAGTTGTAAAGACGGCAGCCGCTAGTCGCAGCGGTCCCTGATTCACGACTACTGCGAGATCCTTCTTGCCTGATGATTTCAGACCACAGGCCACGCCGCTTGCGGCAAAGCCTTGGGCAAAGGTCACGCTCACGGCGCAACTCCATCGATCGGTAGACCTAGTGTTTCGGGTAAGCCAAGTGCAAGGTTCATACTCTGAATTGCGGCTCCAGCAGTTCCCTTCACCAGGTTGTCAATTGCAGACACAATCACAACTCGTTGCGCCGACTCATCAAAACTGAGTGAAATCTGCGCGGTGTTCACTCCTAAAACCGAGGAGGTGTTGGGCTGCTGTCCCTCAGCTAGTACCTGAATAAATACTTCGGAACCGTAAGCCTGTTCGTAGGCAGCAACCAGCTTCGCAAAGCTAAAGCCAGCGCTCACCTTTGCAGTGTTCACTGCCAAAATTCCGCGGGACATTGGAACCAAGACCGGTGTGAAGGAAACCTTCACATCCGCACCCGATGCGTGTGCCAAATTCTGTTCGATTTCTGGCGTGTGGCGGTGGATTCCCCCAACACCATACGCACGAGCCGATCCTTGAACTTCGCTGGCCAGTAGGTCTACTTTCAAACTTCTTCCCGCACCAGAAGTTCCAACTGAAAGAACCGAAACGATGTCCTTTGGTTCAATTAGCCCTGCCGTAAGCGCTGGTGCTAGTGCCAGTGTGATTGCTGTGACATTGCAACCAGGAACCGCTACCCGCTTAACCCCGCGCAGGTTCTCACGCTGGGTTCCACCACTAGCCAAAGTGAGCTCCGGCATTCCGTAAGCCCAAGTGCCAGCATGTGCGGTGCCGTAGAACTTTTCCCAGGCCTTGGAATCCTCAAGCCTGAAGTCTGCACCGCAGTCCAAAACTAGAACGCTTTCCGGGAGGTAGGCGGCTACTTCAGCGCTAGTGGCGTGCGGAAGCGCTAAGAACACAATGTCGTGGCCTGCAAGGCTCTCCTTGCTGGTCTCTACCAAAACCCGATCTTCATAACTTTTGAGGTGAGGATGCAGTGCCAACAGTGGTTGACCGGCATTTGTGTTGGCAGTTACCGCTCCCAGTTCAAGTTCTGGATGCATAGCTATCAGGCGCAGCAATTCGCCACCGACATAACCGCTGGCTCCAGCTACTGCAACGTTGAATACCATCTACGCCCTTAGGGTTGCGCCAAATTGTTGACTTGCCAAAGCCACTGCTGCCTCTTTGGACGAAGTTGCCTCGGCCTGCGTCAAGGTGCGATCTGTTGCCCTAAAGCGCAGGCTGAAGGTAACGGACTTGCTACCTGCTGGAACGTTTTCACCACGGTAATCATCGACTAGCGAAACATCCTCAAGCAACTCTCCAGCGCCCTCACGAATTGCCCGCATCAGGTCTGCGGCCGACACATCAGCACTCACCAGAAGCGAGAGATCTTGGGTGGCAGCTGGCATCACGCGAAGCTCCGCAGCCTGCAGAACTTCTGGAGCGTGAGCGAATAGCGCCTCAAGATTTACCTCGAAAGCCGCTACTCGTCTTGGAAGGTGATACTCGGCAGTTAGTGATGGTGCAACTTCCCCAAGGTGGCCGACGACCTCTCCTGCGACCAAGACCTCTGCGGCCCTACCTGAATGGAATCCCAATGGAGTCGCCTGTCGAATTTCAAACTGAACTCCGGCAGCTCTAGCGATCTGCTCAACAGCCAAAATTGCCTGCGGATAACCCGATTGAACAGCTTGCTGCCCAGGTGCCTGCGGTATCCAATCACCCAGAACTACGCCCGCTAGGTGCCTTGGCTGAACCGGAATTGAAGCATTCAGCTGAGCGAGTTGCTCAGAGCTTGGGCGAACATTACCCACCGGAAGTGAAGTGGTCGGAGCGCCCTGAGCTGGCAAGAACACCGAGCCCTCTTCAACCAAAGCCAGGTCGGTTGTTCCACGAGAAAGGTTTCTGGCAGCCGCTTGCAGCAGTCCTGGAATAAGGCTGTTCCTAAGTTCCGGACTATCCCCCTGCATTGGATTCTCTAACTTGAGCGCAGGGCTGTGTGAGAACTCACGGTTTTGCTGCTCTGAGTAGAACGGGTAGTTCAAGACTTCGGTGAATCCAGCTCCAGCCAAACCAGCTAGGGCTCTGCGACGGAATTGCTGTCTCGGCGTTAGGCCTCGACCCGGAGGTGCAACAGGAATTCTTGAAGGAATCAGGTGGTAACCGGAAAGTCTGGCTACCTCTTCGACCAAATCTGTCTTGTGACGAATATCTGGTCGCCAGCTCGGAGGAGTAACCGTCACAGCGTCGTCGTGAACTTTGAGCTCGCAACCGATCTGGTGCAGAAGATCCAAGATCTGCTGGTTGGCGTAGTCGACTCCAACCAATTGCGACGCAAAAGCAAACGGCAACTCGATCTCGATCTTTGGATTGTCAATCCGGTAACTCGAACCAACTCCATTGAGTTGACCGCCGGCAAGTTCAATCAAAAGTTGCGCTACCCGTGCAGCGGCAATTGGGCCGACCTCTGGGTCAACACCGCGCTCGAAACGCTTGGATGCTTCGGAAGAGAGTTTGTGCCTGCGCGCAGTGCGGGCAATCGAAATTGGATCAAACAAAGCAGCTTCAATCAGCACTTTCTTGGTGGTTGAGCTAACCTCCGAGGAAGCTCCGCCCATAACGCCAGCTAGACCAATCGGTCCCGAGTCATCGCAGATTAAGAGATCTTCGGCGTGCAGAGTTCGGACCTTTTCGTCCAAAGTTTGAAGCTGTTCGCCTGCCTTAGCGCGCCTTACGGTGATGCCACCTGAGAGCTTGTCTTGGTCGTAAGCGTGAATCGGCTGTCCAAGCTCCAACATCACGTAGTTGGTGATATCCACCGCAATAGAAATCGATCGCATGCCGGCAAGCTTCAGACGATTTGCCATCCAGCTTGGAACTGAGGCATCGGCGTTAATTCCAGAGACACCAAGGGTTGTAAAAATCGAAGCGCCTGGAACGCCGTGGATTGGAGCATCTTCCTGGACCTGGACGCTAAAGCCAGTTCCAACCTTTGCCGAAACTTTGGTTGCTGGATCGGTGAACTTTGCTCCAGATGCGTGACTGTATTCGCGCGCTATGCCGCGAATCGAGAGGCAGTAACCGCGATCTGGGGTGACGTTTACCTCAGCGGCAGACTCGTTTAGGCCCAGTAGCTCAAGGGCATCGGTACCGACTTCAGGGTCAAGTCCAAGGGTTGAAAGCCTAAGAATTCCCTCGTGGTCATCGCTAAGTCCAAGCTCTCTGGAGGATGCGATCATTCCGTCGGAAACGTGTCCATAAGTCTTACGGGCCGCAATTTCAAAGCCACCAGGAAGCGCAGCACCTGGCAGAGTGACGACAACCTTGTCGCCTTCGAAGAAGTTTCTTGCACCGCAAACCACGCCGTTGACGACACCGGGTGCAACCTCAACCTGGCACCAGCGAATGGTCTTGCCATTTGATTGCGGTTCTTCAACAAACTCCAAAACCTTGCCCACCACAATTGGGCCACGGATGTCTCCTCCGTGCGAGCCTTCTTCTTCCAGTCCAACCTTGACCAGCTGGGCCATGACATCGTCTGGGGTGGCATGCTCTGGCAGCTCTACAAACTCAGCCAACCAACTCAATGGGACTCTCATCAGATCACCGAGCCAAACTGCTGCGAGAAGCGAGCATCGGCCTCGACCATGTCGTGCATATCACGAACGGCGTTGCGGAACATCAGAGTGCGCTCAATACCCATGCCAAAAGCGAACCCGGTGTAAACCTCAGGGTCGATGCCGGCGGCCAGCAGAACGTTTGGATTCACCATGCCACAGCCGCCCCACTCAACCCAGCGAGCCCCACCTTTTGCACCTGGGTGCCAAACATCCAACTCTGCCGATGGCTCAGTGAATGGGAAGAAGCTTGGGCGCAATCTGATCTTGGCCTCTGGGCCAAACATCACGCGTGCAAAGTGCTCAAGCGTTCCCTTGAGATCTGACATCGTCAAGCCCTTGTCAACCGCAAGGCCCTCTACCTGGTGGAACACCGGGGTGTGGGTAGCGTCCAGCTCATCGGTGCGGAATACCCGACCAGGGCAAAGCACATAGAGCGGCAATTCGCGCTCTAGTAACGAGCGCACCTGCACCGGAGAGGTGTGAGTGCGAAGCAAAAGGTGATTTTCGACCGGGGCTACAAAGAAGGTGTCCTGCATGGCTCGTGCCGGGTGGTCCGGGTGGAAATTCAGTGCATCAAAGTTGAACCACTCGTTTTCAAGCTCTGGTCCATCGGCAATTTCCCAACCCATGCCGATGAATACATCACTGATCGAATCCATCAACAGCGACAGCGGGTGCCTTGCACCCTTGGGAGCAACTCTTGGGTAAGCAGTTATGTCAACGCGCTCCAATTCCAAGGCCTCGGCGTCTGCAACAGCCTGCAGCTCGGATTCTTTTGAGGTGAACGCAGCATTTAGTTCAGCACGGGCCGCGCCAATTAGCTTGCCCGCCTCAGCTTTCTGATCGCCAGGTAGCGCTTTGATCAGGGCGTTTAGTTTGGAAAGTGGCGAATCCTCGCCAACGGCAGCTGCCTTTACGGCTTTTAGGTCTTGAAAACTATTTGCCCTTTCCAAAAGCGCGAGCGAGGAAGCAAGCGCTTGGCTTACCGTTTCGGCTGTTAGTTGTTCAGACACTTTTAAAGTTTAGCGATTGCTTCGCATTTCAAACGCTGAGGCATACAGGCAAACTGAAGCTGCTGTCGCAAGGTTTAGCGATTCTGCAGCTCCAAAGATCGGCAGGGCAACAACCTCATCCGCCATTTCCAGCATTTCGGGTGATACTCCGTGAGCCTCATTACCAAAAATCCAAGCTGTTGGTTTGGACAGCGCCTGACTCATTTCTGTAATCAGCTTTCCGCCTGAACTGGCGGCAAAGACCTGTATTCCAGCCGCCTTTAGGGCGGTCACCAAAGCGGCAGGGTCCTGCTCAACGACGGCCGGCACATGCAAAATGCTTCCGGCGGTGGCACGAACCAACTTGGGGTTGTAGAGATCTACTGAATCAGTGGTGAAAATTACTGCATCAGCGCCTGCGGCGTCCGCGGCACGCAACACGGTGCCACCATTACCGGGATCGCGAGCCTGATCCAAAATTGCAATCAGCTGCGGTCCAGATGCAAGCAACTCTTCAAGGCTGACGTCAAACTGTGAAACAACGGCAACAACACCCTGTGGGGTCTTGGTGTCTGAGAGCTTCTCCATAACCAAATCGGAGACCTCAATGATTGGAACCGAGGCGTCATAGAGCTGGTCAAATAGGTCTTCGTAACGATCTAGAGCTGCAGCGGTCGCAAAGACCTCTTGAGCCAGCTCTGGTTGCTTGCAAAGCTCCTTGAGCCCTTGAGGTCCCTCAAGCAAAAAGAGCCCGGTTTCTAACCGGGCGTCTTTTTGTTGAAGTCGTGCGACACCCTTCACCCTTTCGGATTTGGGGCTGTCTAGCATTAGCTAACCTTGGCCGCGTTTACATCCTTAGGCAGTGCTGCCTTTGCAGATGCAACCAAAGACGCGAAAGCCTTTGGATCGTGAATAGCTAGGTCAGACATGATGCGACGGTCAACCTCGATACCAGCAAGCGCTAGTCCCTGGATAAAGCGGTTGTAGGTCATGCCGTTTAGACGAGCAGCTGCGTTGATGCGCTGGATCCAAAGGCGACGGAAGTTACCCTTGTTCTTTCTGCGGTCGTTGTATGCATAAACCAACGAGTGCAGTAGCTGCTGCTTTGCCATGCGGTACAAACGTGAACGCTGGCCGCGGTAACCGTGAGCGCGCTCAAGCGCAACACGGCGCTTCTTCAGCGAGTTGACGGCGTTTTTTACTCTTGCCATTTTCTACTCCTATTTCTAAGCGTCGGCTAGCGGCCGAGCTGTCTCTTTAGCTTCTTGAAATCTGCTGGGGACACTACCTGGTCCTGGTTTAGACGACGGGTGCGTCTTGACGACTTGTGCTCCAGGTTGTGGCGCATGTTGATCTGCTGCTTCATCAGCTTGCCGCTGCCGGTAAAGCGGAAACGCTTCTTGGCGCCCGAGTGGGTCTTCATTTTCGGCATGATCTCTCCTTAGTTCTCTTGTGTTGCTTCGGCCTGTGCAGGCTTAGCTTGGGCCTTTTTAGCTTCGGCCCTTGCCTCTGCTTTGTTCTTCAACGGCCCGATGACCATGACCATGTTGCGGCCATCAATCGAAGGGTTCGACTCCACGGCTCCGAATTCGGTTACTTCATCCGCTAGTTTGCGAAGCAAGTTCACACCCATCTCTGGACGTGACTGCTCGCGACCACGGAAGACAACCATCACCTTCACCTTGTCGCCGGACTTGAGGAATTTGCGAACCTGTCCAACCTTGGTGTTGTAGTCGTGATCGTCGATCTTTAGACCGAAACGAACCGTCTTCAGCACGGTGTTGACCTGGTTCTTTCTAGCTTCGCGAACCTTCTGAGCGGCTTCGTACTTGAACTTGCCGTAATCCATTACCTTGCAAACTGGAGGGTTGGCTTCCGGTGCTACCTCGACTAGGTCTAGGTCTGCCTCACGGGCCATACTCAATGCTTGCTCAATAGGGACAACGCCAACCTGTTCACCTGCAGGTCCGATTAGTCGAACCTCGGTGACACGAATACGCTCATTAATGCGCGGATCGCTGATAACTAGCTCCTTAGGTACCGTTTTGACTCGCACGATATGCGCGCAAAAGTCTCAAACGCTCAAACCCGGATACCTTTAGTAGCGGTAGACAGGTGGGAATGTAATCCACTTTCACTGAGCTAATAGCCCAGAGCCTCAGGTAGCCTAGCAGAACAAAACCCATTTTCGAAAGAGGAATTTTGTCCGAAGAGCTCACCAGAGACATTGCCGAAGTCCCGGCGGTAGAAATCATCAACACTGCCGCTGTGCACCTGATGAGTGCGGCTGCCGTGCAGTGCGGCCTGGCCGAAGATGCCCCGGCTGACCTCGATGAGGCAAGAAAGCTGATTACCGCGCTGGCGGGACTGATTACCGCAGCCGCGCCAGAGATTGGCGATCACCACGCAAGACCGCTTCGCGATGGTTTGCGTTCGCTTCAGCTTGCTTTTAGGGAAGCCTCGGCTTTCCCGGATGAACCAGGCAAAGGCCCTGGTGAAAAGTACACCGGTCCGGTGAACTAACCGGCCACCAATTTGACGGTGAAGGAGTCCACCAGCTGCAAAAACTCTTGGGTTTGCAATTTGGCTCCAAACTGCGTCAACACTTGTTCCAATTGCTGCTGAGATAACCCCGCAACCAATTTGATTTCAAGCCCCAATTCAGGCTTGAGCAGCCTCGCTGCTGGGTCACCATCAAAAGCTCGCACCGACTGAATTTCAAAATGCTGTGCCGAAGCCTTTTGGATCATTTGCAAAACCAAATCATTTTGGTCCGGAGTGATCCAGCTGAGCCCCTGTGCCAAGGCGGCGAGCGCCGGCCTGCGAATGGCGATGGCTGAGCTTGCCGGGTTGAGAATTACTCGCTCGTGACCCTCACTTATTGCAGCGATTGCGAGCTTTGCTGCCTCGACCGGGACCGGTCTTGCGGTTGAATTCCAAGCCGTCATCTCCGCAACCGAGCTAAACGCCGGTATCGCAGTTTTCCCATCGGGCGTGCTGACTGCAACTATCGCTAACTCCGCACTTTTATCAACCAGTTCACCGTGCGCACCGATGCCACTTTCCCCAAGTTCTGCAAGTAAGGGAATCAGCAAGCGAGATTGCGACAGCGCTGCAAACAAGGCTTGCTTATCTAACTGTCCATCAAGTACATCGGCCAGAGCCTGCGGAGTCGAGCCGTCGTCTTGCGACCAGCTGTTTTGCGAGAATTCTCGACCTTCCCAAGGAACGCCGGCAGAATCGTGAAATTTATCGTGCATTAGCTGTTGGCGATTGCGAGGGCTTCTTGCAAACTAAAGCGGCCTGCGTAGAGCGACTTGCCTAAAATCGCCCCCTCTAACCCAAGCGGAACAAGTTCCTGGAGGTCTTTGATGTCCTGGAGAGAAGAGATGCCACCGGATGCCACCACCGGCTTGTTGGTGAACTGCATAACCTGCTTCAAAAGTTCCAGGTTTGGCCCACGAAGTGTGCCGTCCTTGGTGACATCTGTAACGACATAGCGTGAGCAGCCCGCATCTTCTAGCCTTGCCAGCACCTCGAACAGATCGCCGCCCTCTTGAGTCCATCCCCTAGCAGCCAGTGTTGTTCCTCTGACATCCAGACCAACAGCGATCTGATCTCCGTACTTCGCAATCACGCTCTCGGTCCACTCTGGATTCTCAAGGGCTGCGGTACCTAGGTTGACGCGGGTCGCACCCAGTTCCAATGCAGCCGCAAGCGAAGCATCATCGCGGATACCTCCGGAAAGTTCGATTTTGGTGCTGCCGGCTTGACCAACAACCTCCGCAATGACAGCACGGTTGTCTCCCCTACCAAATGCGGCATCCAGATCGACCAAATGAATCCACTCTGCCCCAGCGCTGATCCAATCCTGGGCCGCGGCAAGTGGGTGACCGAAGTCTTCCTCGCTACCAGCCTCGCCTTGAGTTAGGCGGACGGCCTTCCCACTGGCAACATCAACCGCTGGCAATAGTTCGAGCTTCATGTTTCTCCTAGATGGAACGAATCCAGTTACGAAGCAACTGCAAACCTGCTTCACCGGACTTTTCTGGGTGGAATTGAGTGGCACTGAGCGGACCGTTTTCGATAGCTGCCAAGAAACGTTCGCCGTGTTCAGACCAGGTCAAAGCGGCTTTCACAAATGGTGGCTGGATATCCAGCTCCCAGGTTTTAGCGGCATAGGAGTGAACAAAGTAGAAGCGTTCGTCCTCGATACCTTCGAACAAAACACTCTTGACGTCACTAGACACCTTGCTCCATCCGATGTGAGGCAAAGTTGGGCCATCGAGCATCGTTACCGAACCTGGCCACTGACCTAAGCCCTCAGTATCAATCCCGTGCTCTACGCCATGTTCAAACATCACCTGCATTCCAACGCAAATGCCAAGCACAGCCCTTCCGGAGGTCAAGCGCTGGTCAACAAGGCTTGCGGCATTGTGTTTGGTTAGGTTTCTCATGACAGAGGCAAATGCCCCAACCCCTGGTAGCAGCATTCCATCCGCTTCCAATAAAACCTTGCGATCCGAAGTGAGGACTACCTCTGCACCCGAGTGCTCTAGGGCGCGACAGGCCGAGTGAATATTGCCACTGCCGTAGTCAAAGACCGCGACGGTCTTAGTCAAAGGCTGCCCTTAGTTGAAGGCACGCCAGATACTCGAGCGTCAAGTTCTACTGCCTTGCGCATCGCGCGAGCCAGCGCTTTGAACTGAGCCTCGGCAATGTGGTGAGCGTCGCGACCCGCTAGCACAGTCATGTGCAGAGTAAGGCCGGCGTTATAGGCGATTGCCTCAAAAACGTGTCGCACCATCGAACCAGTGAAGTGGCCACCGATTAGGTGAAATTCAAAACCCTGAGGCTCTCCAGTGTGAACCAGAAACGGGCGACCGGAAACATCAACCACTGCTCGAGCTAGGGCCTCGTCTAGCGGCACGGTAGCGTCGCCATAGCGTGCTATACCCGCCTTATCTCCCAGTGCCTGCTTGATGGCTTGGCCTAGAACAATTGCGGTGTCTTCAACCGTGTGGTGAACGTCGATTTCGATATCGCCAACCGATTGGACCTTGAGGTCAATGAGTGAGTGCTTAGAAAAGGCAGTCAACATGTGATCAAAAAATGGCACACCGGTCTCAATCTCGGACTGACCTGAACCATCAAGGTTCAACTCAAGTTCGATCTTGGACTCGCTTGTTGCGCGGGAAAGCTTTGCAATTCGGCTCATGTTTAGACCTCGTTTGGGAAGATGTCCCAAGTTTAGCCAAGAATCAAGGCTAGTTCACCGAGTAATTTGCTGGTCTCTGCCTCAGTACCGGCTGTTATACGCAATGTGTTGGGGATTCCGACGTTACGGACTATTACACCCCTGGCCAATAACGCCTCAAAAACCTCGTTGGGATTCTCGAAGCCCTCTACCAAAACGAAATTGGCTTCTGACTCGTATGCACTCAGGCCCAAGAGTTTGATCTGAGCAATCATTCGGTCTCTTTGAACCTTAATTTGCTCAACATTCGCAAGCATTTCCGGTGCGTGACGAAGTGCTGCTCTTGCGGCAGCCTGAGTCAAAGCCGACAGGTGATAAGGAAGTCGAACAATCCGAAGCGCGTCCACAACGGCCTCGTCAGCAGCCAAGTACCCGACTCGAGCTCCGGCAAATGCAAATGCCTTGCTCATGGTTCGACTAATAATCAGCCGTGGACGTCCCGCCAATAACTCGATAGCCGAGGCTTTTGAAGAGAACTCCGCATAGGCCTCGTCAATCACCAAGATGCCATCAAAAGCGTCATAGGCAGCCCGAACGACCTCGTTGTCAATCGGTGTACCGGTTGGATTGTTTGGATTACACAAAATGGCTATTGCTGGCTTGTGGATAGCTAGCTGCTCGGCGACATACTTTGCCGATAGCTCAAAATCTGCCTCGCGCGGCAATTCTCGGTAGTCGGTGAGGGTTATCCGAGCAATGTTTGGATACATCGAATAGGTAGGTCCGAAACTCAGAGCTGAATTACCTGGTCCGCCAAAGGCTTGGAAGATCTGAGTGAGGATTTCGTTTGACCCGTTTGCCGCCCAAGTCTGGCTTGCGCTTAGGCCATTGCCCAGGAAGGCCGCAAACTGTCCTCTCAGTTCTATGAACTCTCGGTCTGGGTAGCGGTTGAGTCTTAGTACTTCGGAAGCTAATTCTTGGATGATGTCTAGTGCGACTGCTTCAGGAATGCCAAAAGTGTTCTCATTTACGTTGAGCTGAACAGGCACGTCAAGCTGAGGAGCACCGTAGGGTTTTAGTCCTCTAAGGTCATCGCGAATTGGCAGGTCATCGAGATTGGTCACCCGTAGAGATTACCCGATTGGGCTATGGGAGGGCGATCTGCTGTCCAGGAGTTAGCTCAGCAGTCTCAAGAGCGTTCAGCAAGACGACCTCAGCAATCCAGTCGCGAGGATCCTCATTTGGAGCGTAAGAGTCTGCAAGCGACCATAGAGAGTCACCGGACTGAACAGTTACGTATTGCAGTTCGCCAGGCTCTTGGCTTCCAGCGAAAGAGCCCGAGATTGAGACCATGGTGAAGGATGCGGCCAAGGCCAAGATTGCAAGCCCACGGAACAGACGTTTTGGGTTGGTTAGTCGGTAGGAAATAACAGCACTCATTGTGATCATCACCCTTCTGTTCGATTCTTTGTTTCGAACATTTGTTCTAAGTATAGAAACATTTTTGACATTTACAAGTTTTTTGCTAAGAATTTTGCAAATAACTCGAAAATGTGTTTGGCAAACGCTGACTTAGCGAATACAGTTTCGACATAAGAAGTAAAGCTTCACCCACTGACATTTTGAGAGGGGCCGAAATGGATAGCTCTGAGTTGACCGATGTTCAACAGCGAATTCTGGCTGTAATCCGTGAATCAATGCAGGCCAGGAACTACGCACCTTCCATGAGAGAGATCGGCGAATCGGTCGGACTGAGCTCCACCGCCAGCGTTTCCCACCAGCTCAATAAGTTGGAGCTACTCGGATTCATTAGCCGTGACCCACGTCGTCCAAGAACGATTGATCTATTGGGATTTGATGATTACGCGGGAGAGATTTTCAAGGCAGACGCCGCAATGGTCCCGTTAGTTGGCCGAATTGCTGCCGGTGGTCCTATTACTGCCGAGCAGAATGTCGAGGATGTCTTCGCCCTGCCTCGCCAATTGGTAGGCCAAGGCGACTTGTTCCTTTTGAAAGTTGTCGGCGAATCCATGATTGATGCCGCTATCTGCGATGGCGACTGGGTAGTGGTTCGGCAGCAGCAGACCGCCGAGAACGGTGACATCGTCGCCGCGCTGCTAGAGGACGAAGCAACGGTAAAGACTTTCAAGCAGCGTGATGGCCACACCTGGCTGTTGCCAAGAAACTCGGCATTCGAACCAATCCTTGGCGACCACGCGGTCATCCTTGGAAAGGTTGTGGCGGTTCTTAGGGCTGTGTAGCGAACTGCAGCAATTCTGCTGCTAGATCTTGCTTTACAAGTGCCTTCAGGCGAGTCCCAGCTTCCACGTACTCAAGCTCTAACACTTTGCCCGATAGGTGAGCCCTAGAGACTAGATCACCTCGGCTGTATGGCACGACCCCAACAAACTCAACGTCTGGCCTAGGAAGCAGCTCAGCGATCTTTGCTTCTAGTTCCTCAAAACCCAAGCCGGTTCTGGCTGAGATCAGCAGCGAGCCGGGAACTAGTCCTCGAAGCGTGACTTGGTCTTCTTCGCTCAAGAGGTCAACTTTATTGAAAACGATCAGCTCTGGGATGCTTGAGGCTTCCACCTGAGCGATCACCTCGTGAACGGTGCGAATCTGCCCCATCGGATCGGAGTCAGTGCCATCCACCACATGGACAATCAGGTCGGCGTGCGAGATCTCCTCGAGCGTGGATCTAAAAGCTTCGACTAACTGATGCGGTAGCTGGCGAACAAACCCGACCGTGTCCGCAATCGTGTAACCGCGGCCATCAGGCGTGCCATGTTGACGCACCGTTGGATCCAAGGTGGCAAAAAGCGCATTTTCAACGAGCACGCCAGCCTTGGTCATGCGGTTCAAGACAGAAGACTTTCCAGCGTTGGTGTATCCGGCGATTGCCACCTGAGGCTCGTTATTCTTTTCACGCTTTGAGCGCTTGATGTCTCTGGCCTGCTTCATGTCGGTGATTTCGCGCTTGAGCTTCGACATTTTCGTGTTGATGCGTCTGCGATCAAGTTCGATCTTGGTTTCACCCGGTCCCCTGGAGCCAATACCAACACCACCGGCAGCCTGACCACCAGCCTGACGCGACATCGACTCACCCCAACCGCGAAGTCGAGGTAATAGGTATTCCAGCTGAGCAAGCTCTACTTGAGCCTTACCCTCACGGCTTTTAGCGTGCTGAGCGAAGATGTCCAAGATGATTGCAGTTCTATCTACAACCTTTACCTGCACAGCGTCTTCGAGCGCTCTGCGCTGGGAAGGTGCCAGCTCAGCGTTGGCGATAACGGTGTCCGCACCTAAGGATGCGACAAGCTCTTTTAGTTCTTGCGCTTTACCTTTACCAAAGAAGGTTGCTGGATCTGGAAAATTGCGACGTTGCAACAAACCATCCAAGACCTCGGCCCCTGCAGTTTCAGCAAGGGCAGCCAGCTCACGCAACCCGTTCTCGGCATCGGTTAGGGTTCCGGATCCCCAGACACCAATTAGCACGACCTTTTCAAGGCGAAGTTGGCGGTATTCGACATCCGAGATGTCTTGCAGCTCAGTTGAGAGTCCTGCAACTCGACGCAACGAATCTCTCGCCTCGAGATCAAGCTGGTCACCATCAAACTCATTGCGCGGTGCAGCTGCTCCTCTTCTGAGGATGCGGTCTATCGTGGATTCGTTTTCCATTGCACTTAAACCCTAGGGCTGTATTAGGTTTGCAACATGTCCCAGGAGCACTATTTCAGCGCAAGCCCAGATAAACCGGCGACGCTTCGGGAGATTACCTTCCAGGTAGCGGGTCAGGAATTTGCTGTTCAAGCTGCCAGCGGCACCTTTAGCGCCAGCAAGTTGGACCCTGGAACCTCCATCCTGCTGAGCAAATTTGAAGAGTTTCCGGAATCTGGAAATGTCCTTGACCTCGGTTGTGGCTGGGGACCTATTTCACTCGCTATCGCGACCCTCAGCCCCGAAACTAAAGTCTGGTCGCTCGATGTGAACCAGCGCAGCATGGAACTGGCTAGAAACAATGCCTCCAAGCTGGGGCTTACAAACATCAACGTTGTCACCGAAGACCAGGTTCCAGAGGATCTGAAGTTCGACGCGATTTGGTCCAACCCACCGATACGAATCGGTAAGGCAGCGTTGCATGCACTTCTAAAGAACTGGCTACCGCGCCTAGAAAGCGGAGGAAGAGCGATGCTTGTTGTGCAGAAGCAACTTGGGGCTGATTCATTGCTGGCTTGGATTCAAGCTGAATTTCCAGATCTGACCGCTAGTAGGTTCTCGACAGATAAAGGCTTCCGAGTCCTAGAAGTGACTAGAGACTAAAGGTTCCGCTGTAAACCAGCTCCGCAGGGCCTGAAATTGCAACGTGCTCGCCGTCTTCGGTTGGGAACATTCGCACGCCAACCTCGCCGCCAGGAACTCTGACCCGCCAGAAGTTCTGCCCATTGTCAGCCCAGTGCCTAATTGCCAATGCTGCTGCTGCAATACCGGTTCCACAACTCAGAGTCTCCCCCACCCCACGCTCGTGCACCCGCATTGAGATGCTGGCGACGCCCTCTTTGATAAGCGGGTCATCCAGCACCACAAACTCAACATTCGCGCCCTTGCGCGGCTGTGGTTCAAGCTTTGGTGCTTTGTGCAATTCGAGGGCTTCAAGTTCACCCTCATCAGCCAGCGCGACCACGACATGCGGATTGCCTAGATTTAGCCCTAGACCTGGTCTGGCAACTGCGATTCCATCAGCCTTTACAAGGTAGTCCTCTGAATCAACGCCCCAACGACCGAGGTCAACCGCAAAACCAGTCGATGTACTGGTTAGATCTTTTACCCCAGCTCTGGTGGCAACGGGAAGGGTAGAGCCGCCAACAATCGAGGCAAGTCCACGGCTAGTCAGGTAACGAGCGAAAAGGCGAATGCCATTGCCACACATCTCCGCCTTGGAGCCGTCGGCATTGCGATAGTCCATGAACCACTCCGCATTTGGCTCGTCATGTAAAAGGTGAGCAACCTCACTGTTTTCAGTTCGAGTCACAAAGATCAAGCCATCGGCACCGATTCCAAAGTGACGGTCACAAATATGTTGAATTTGCTCCTCAGTGAGATCCATCACACCGTCGAAATCATCGATCAGGACGAAATCATTGCCCGTTCCGTGGCCCTTGGTGAAGTCGATGTTCATTGTTCAAGCCTAATCAACTTCATGACCTCAGCACTCAAGTGCTCACCTGCGCTCTGCCAATGAATTCGCTTGTCACGTCGGAACCAGGACATTTGCCGGCGAGAGTATCGATTGGTTAGAGCTATGGTTTCGGCCTTTGCATCTTCAGTAGACATTTCGCCCCTGAGTTCAGCGATTGCCTGCTTGTATCCAATCGCCATTCTTGCGGTTTTGCCGAGTTCCCCAGCTTTCAAAAGTTGTTGAACCTCAGAAACAATGCCCGCTTCCCACATTTGCTCTACGCGACTAGCAATCCGCTGTTTGAGCAGCTCTCTAGGGAGATCAATGCCGATTTGCAAGGTTGGTTCCCAATAGCTGGGCTCGGGTAATGAGGATGCGTAGCTCTGCCCTGTGATTGCAATAACCTCGAGTGCTCGAATCACCCTGCGGACATTCTGCGAGGGGATCTTTGCTGCAGTTATCGGATCCAGCCGCTGCAGCTTTTCATGCATGGCAAGCGCTCCAATTTCCTGACCAAGTTGCTCGAGTTCTGAACGTATTGCCGGATCCGTTGGAGCAAAATCCAAATTGTCTAACGCAGCAGCCAAATAGAACATGCTGCCTCCGACAAGCATCGGTGTCTTGTTGGCAGACAGGATTTCCAAGCACTTTTCCCGCGCAACGCGCTGGTATTCAACAGCAGTCATCTCCTGAGCTGGGGTCAGGATGTCAAACAGGTGGTGCGGGATACCTTGTCGCTGGGATTCCGGAAGTTTCGCGGTGCCAATGTCCATTCCGGCATAAAGCTGCATGGCATCGGCATTGATTATCTCAACCGGATTACCCGCAGCAGTCAATTGCGCTGCAACCTCAAGCGCAAGCCCAGTCTTTCCAGACGCTGTTGGTCCGATAAGGGCGAGGACTCTAAATGACACTCTTGGGCCTAATTGGAATCCCGAGCGAGACCTTGCCGCTGCCAGGCACAGGTGCTCCGCAGCTCTCCAGTTCGCGTCGGTCGTGAGCGTCGCCGCCTCGGGTTCGACGGACCTCGTAAAGCGAACCCGGTGAACTCTCTGCAAGCAAGTGGTAAGGCGCAGCCTGAGTCACCTGAACGGTCACTAAATCGCCAGGACGAGCGATTTGGCTGCCCTCAGGTGCTTCAAAGTGGACCAAACGACTATCTTGAGTTCGTCCAGTTTGGCGATGGGTCGCAGAATCCTTGCGACCTTCTCCGGTTGCCACCAAGACCTCTACGGTCTTTCCAACCTGCTTCTTGTTCTCCTGCCAAGCAATGTCGTTCACGAGCGCTAAAAGCCTTTCATAGCGTTCCTGAACGACCTCTTTTGGCACTTGATCATCAAGCTCAGCTGCCGGCGTCCCCGGGCGCTTGGAGTACTGATACGTGTAGGCGGTCGCGAACCGCGCTGCCTCGACAACTCTCATGGTCTCAAGAAAGTCCGCTTCGGTCTCTCCCGGAAAACCAACGATTATGTCGGTAGTTATCGACGCTTCTGGGATTCGATCTCTAACCCGATCCAAAATGCCCAGGTACTTCTCAGAGCGGTAGCTGCGTCGCATCTCTTTCAAAATGCGATCAGAGCCAGACTGCAGCGGCATGTGTAGCTGTGGCATCACATTGTGAGTCTCAGCCATTGCATCGATCACATCATCGGTGAAAGCTGCTGGGTGCGGGGACGTGAAGCGCACTCGTTCTAGACCCTCGATCTGACCACAAGCTCGCAACAGCTTTGCGAAAGCGCCTTTGTCACCAAACTCAACGCCATATGTGTTTACGTTTTGACCAAGCAGAGTGACTTCGATGGCACCGTCTTGCACCAGAGCATTGACCTCAGCCAAGATGTCGCCTGGGCGACGATCCTTCTCTTTACCCCTAAGCGCTGGAACGATGCAGAACGTGCAGCTGTTATTGCAACCCACTGAAATAGAAACCCAGCCGGAGTAAGCGGATTCGCGCTTGGTCGGCAGGGTTGAGGGGAAAATCTCTAGTGCCTCCAACAGTTCAACTTGAGCTTCATTGTTATGCCGAGCACGCTCTAGCAAGGTCGGAAGGGAGCCAATGTTGTGGGTTCCGAAAACCACATCCACCCATGGGGCCTTTTTGATGATGACATCTTGGTCTTTTTGCGCAAGGCAGCCTCCGACTGCAATCTGAAGATTAGGGTTCGCTTCTTTTTTTGGAAGCATCATGCCGAGGTTTCCGTAGAGCTTGTTGTCGGCGTTTTCTCGGACCGCGCAGGTGTTGAAAACAACTAGGTCAGGATCCACATCCTCGGCTTTGATGTAGCCCGAAGCCTCGAGCAGGCCAGAGATACGTTCAGAGTCGTGAACGTTCATCTGGCAACCGTAAGTGCGGACTTCGTATGTAAGTGACATAGCCCGTGAATTTTACTCTGACTGCTCTAGATCCCGCAGAATTCTTGATGATAGAGCGCCGGAGAATCCCCGGCGCATTAAAAACCCCATAAGTCTGCGCTTGCGGACTTCCGGTGCCAGGGAAGAGAGCTGCTGATATCGCTTTTTCGCCGTTGCGTAAGCAGTCTTATCCTCCGCCTCTTGGTCAATTACGCTCAGCGCCTCTTGGGCATCTTCCGCGCTGACCCCTTTTTGCTTCAACTCGCGAGAAATCACTGACCTTGATTTGCCCGAGATGGCGATTCTGGAATTTACGAAAGCCCTGGCAAAGGCTGCGTCATCTATCAGCTGCGCCTCGGTGAAGCGATCCAGTACGGCATTTGCAATCTCCTCTGGAATTTCACGTTTTTTCAGAATATTTGCTAACTGGTAACGAGTCTTCATGGAACGAGAAAGCTGGAACAGCAGGACGTTTTTCGCCCGCTGCTCCAGCTTTTCGCTACTAGGTTCGTTAGGCATCGTTTGCGGCCTTGGCGACCTCTGGGGCCTCCTCGGCTGGCAAGTCTGCTACTGCACGTGGGACGCCAATACCCTGTTTGTGTCTGATCCGCTTCTCGATTGTGTCTGCCATCTCTGGGTTGTCCTTGAGGTAACGACGAGAGTTTTCCTTACCCTGGCCAAGCTGTTCGCCGTCGAAGGTGTACCAAGCTCCGGACTTCTTTACGATGTCCTGTTCAACGCCATAGTCGATAAGTCCACCCTCGCGAGAAATACCCTCGCCAAACATGATGTCGAACTCAGCCTGCTTGAATGGCGAGGCTAGCTTGTTCTTCACAACCTTGACACGAGTGCGGTTACCAACAGCATCGGTACCTTCTTTTAGGGTTTCAATTCTGCGGATGTCCAAACGCACAGACGCATAGAACTTCAGCGCCTTTCCGCCGGCGGTGGTCTCCGGAGATCCGAAGAAAACACCGATCTTCTCGCGCAGCTGGTTGATAAAGATTGCGGTGGTGTTGGTGTTACTCAACGCTCCGGTCAACTTTCTAAGAGCCTGAGACATCAGACGAGCCTGGAGACCAACGTGTGAGTCTCCCATTTCACCTTCGATTTCAGCCCTTGGCACTAGTGCGGCAACCGAGTCAATGACAACCACGTCGATTGATCCCGAGCGAATCAGCATGTCGGTAATTTCCAAGGCCTGCTCACCAGTGTCTGGCTGGCTAACCAAAAGTGCGTCGATGTCCACACCTAAAGCCTTGGCGTACTCAGGGTCAAGAGCGTGCTCAGCGTCGATAAAGGCCGCAATACCTCCAGCGCGCTGGGCATTCGCGATTGCGTGCAGCGCCAATGTGGTCTTACCGGAGGATTCTGGGCCATAGATTTCAACGATTCGACCCTTAGGCAAGCCTCCGATGCCCAAAGCTACGTCTAGGGCGATCGAACTTGTAGAAATCGCCTCGATTGGAGCGCGTTCTTCGCTGCCCAATCGCATAACCGAACCCTTACCGAACTGGCGGTCAATCTGGGCTAGCGCAGTGTCTAGCGCTTTCTCTCTGTCGGATGCACTTGGCATTTTCTACCTCTTTCTTTAGCTCCCTAGAAGCTAATTCGTAGGTCTGACTTTTTTGAGTTCAACCAAAAAGCTGTTGATAACTCGTAGGTTTTGACCTATCTAGATAGAACACTAGACGTTCGAACAAAATTTCGAATGATTTATTCGGCGTGTCTTTTCTTTACCGGAATTCCACTCCAACGCTCTTTGGGCACAGATTGCTGCTTGCACAGTTCTAACCAGATTTGCTTGGGGTCAACACCCGCGCGAATTAGCTCTTCTGCGGTTTGGTCCTGGAAATGGTGAAGCCGAAAATCTTTGAGCAGCACTTGGGCGAATTGTGCCCCGAATTCATCGTGGAGAAGCTGATGAAACTGGCTTAGTTTCAAAACTTCGACTGAGAGTAAAGCCCTGCTTCTGTCATGAAGGCGTCTGGCACAGTGTCAGGGATGTAGGTGTCGTCCAGGTAAATGCCCTCAACGGAAGCGACTCGATCAGAAACTTCACGCATGACTACCGAGAGTGGAAGCTCTAGGGCTTCAGCTACCGAGGCGAGGATCTCCGATGAAACTTCCTTCTGGCCGCGCTCGACCTCAGATAGGTAACCAAGCGCAACAGACGCCTTCGCTGCTACCTGACGCAGTGTCTGGCCGCGACGGAGTCGATGTGAACGCAGTACGTCACCGATTTCTTGCCTTAGTAGTACCAAAAGGTTTCCTCCTGCAAATTAACCTAGCGGTTGATTCCGACAAATTTACATTTGCTTGCTGAATGTTTCCTGTTTCTCAACCAAAAATTGCCTGGATTTCATCCTCGAGTGCATCCAGAGCTTTGGCGACAGTTGCGGCTCTAACTTCGGACCTTGTGCCATGCAACTTCAATGCCACCGAGCGGGAGCCTCTGGCAGAGGAAATACCTATGTAGACGGTGCCCGCAGCGTGATTCCCAACTGGATCCGGACCCGCGACTCCGGTGGTTGACACTCCAAAGACGCTCTCAACGCTCTTTACACACTCAAGCGCAAACTTATCCCTGACGTTTCTGGCAAGGGATATCGCTACCTCGGAAGATATGGCGGATTGGGCTTGGATCAAGTGCGGATCCACTCCGAGCACATTCACCTTGACCTCATCTTGATAGCAGGTGACTCCCCCCAGCAAGAACGCTGATGCTCCGGGCTCGGTTGCTAGTTCGGAACTCAAAAGACCAGCGGTCAGCGACTCAGCGGTGGCTATGTAAATGCCGTGTTGAATTAGCTGCTTACTCAAAATCACTTTGCCGGCCTGAGGTACTGAATTCCGGTGTACCAGGTGATTACGACGGCAAAGATAATTACGGCTTGGGTAAGCCAACCCCACCAATCGCCCAAAAAGTCAAACGGTGCGACCGCCATCGAAACACCGATAATTTGAATCACGGTCTTGAATTTACCTCCGCCGGATGCTGCAATCACTCTTCGCTTGGCGATGATCAGACGATAAACCGTAATTCCGAATTCTCTAATCAGGATCAGCACGGTTGCCCACCACGGGACAGCCCCCTGAATAGACAGCACAATCAATGCACCTGAGAGCAGCGCCTTGTCTGCGATTGGGTCAAGAATCTTGCCGAGGTTGGTAACCAGGTTTCGCTTGCGCGCAATTGCTCCGTCAATACCGTCGGTCGATGCCGCCAAAACCAAAAGCACCAGGGCGATCATGCGTTCGGCAAACGAATCCCAGCCAACCATGATCAACCAAAGCACCAGCGGAACCATCAGGATTCGAACTGAGGTGATTAGGTTTGGAGTTTGGCGATACAGGAAAGATCTAGAAGTCATCTCGCCTACCGGTTAGCTGCCAAGCATCTTCATCGCCGTCATCCTCATCCGCCGGCAGGTCGCCCTCAAACACCGCTGAGGTTGC
>NZ_CBCHRQ010000010.1:0-28434 GCF_965064355.1 Aquiluna sp. | reverse complement strand
CCAAAATCCGCCAGGGCTGCGGTTACCGCAGCGCAACTTTTGTTTACCGAGCTAAACCACAAAATTGGAAATACCCAAGCCACCAAGTTGATTGAGACTCGTATCAGCGTTGGCAACTTCAAAAAGTTGTCGCTGGTAGTCAAATCATTCTTAGGAGCAAAGCCATGAGCCAAAAAACCGCAATCGTAATTGGTGGTGGCATTGCAGGTCTTTCGACCGCAGCGCTGTTGGCTAAGGCCGGCATGCAAGTGAAGCTCTTCGAGGGTAGAGAAGGCCTTGGCGGTCGCGCTTACCTCTGGGAAAAGGATGGCTTCAGATTCGATATGGGTCCGAGCTGGTATTTGATGCCGGATGCCTTCGAGCAGTTTTACAACCTGATGGGCACCACAGCGGACAATGAACTGGATTTGGTTCGTCTAAGCCCTGCCTACCAGACTCGCAATGAAGGTCTTGGCGATCGCCTGGTCATGAGCGAAAAGCTCCCAGAGATCAAGGCGATGTTTGAGTCGATTGAACCTGGCAGCGGTGAGCAGCTCCAGAAATACCTAGACAGCGCCCAAGAGGCTTATGAGTTATCGATCAAGCACTTTTTGTACACCAACTTCAAAGACCTAAGGTCATTTCTGCACCCTGAGGTGCTTGCGAAGCTTGGCAAGTTTGTAAAGCTTTTGACCACATCGCTTTATGACTTCTCCGGGCAGTTTGTAAAAGATGACCGCCTGAAGAAGATGCTTAATTTCCCTGCGGTGTTCTTGGGCGCATCTCCTTACAACACCCCGAGCATGTATCACCTGATGACACATGTGGATATGAATCAGGGCGTCTTTTACCCGCAGGGTGGTTTCTACACCCTGATTGAATCTATTGCTGGCCTTGCTAGAACCCACGGCGCTGAAATTCACACCTCGTCTCCAGTAACCAAGATCCTGACCGAAAACGGCAAGGCCGTTGGGGTTCAGGTCGGTGCGGCTGAGTATCACGCCGACGTGGTGGTGGCGAGCGCCGACCTGCACTTTGTCGAGACCAAGTTGCTAGAGCGTAAACACCAGTCCTTCCCGCAGTCCTGGTGGGACAAGCGCGTTCCAGGACCTTCGGCACTATTGATGTACTTAGGCGTCAAGGGAAAAATCGACCAGCTCAGTCACCACACGCTGTTGTACACCAAAGACTGGGGCAAGAACTTTGCCAAGGTGTTCCGCAAGGCTGATGGCAAATCAGAGGTTCCAGATCCAGCCAGCTTGTACATCTGCAACCCTTCCAAGACTGACTCGACTGTCGCGCCCGAAGGCATGGAGAACATCTTCGTTTTGGTTCCAGCTGCAGCGGACGTCGGCATTGGTGGCTCCGGAGACGAAAGCTTTGAGCAGGCAGCTGACAAGGTAATTGACCAGATTGCCACCTGGTGTGAAATTCCGGACCTCAAGGAGCGCATCGTGGTTCGAAAGACCATGGGACCGCGTGATTTCCAAAATGAGCTCAATGCATGGAACGGCACCGCACTTGGCATGGCCCACACTCTGCGTCAAAGTGCTTTCTTCAGGCCTAAGAACTACTCCAAAAAACTCAAGAACCTTTTCTACGTTGGCCACAACACCATTCCAGGCATCGGCTTGCCGATGTGCCTAATTGGTGCCGAGCTGGTTTACAAGCACCTAACCGACGACAGAAGCGCAGGCCCTATCAAGGGTGAGCTAAAGCCAGTCAAGGTCTGGAAAGGCTTGGCTTGATCCTTTATCTTGCGGCCCTAACCGTTTCCCTGTTGGGAATGGGGCTAATTGATTTCAAGCACAAGCTAGCGCTGTTTTCGCAGCCCGTTAGAACTGCGATAACTATTGCGGTAGCTGTCACCGTGTTTTTGATTTGGGACCTGGTCGGTATTGCCCAGGGCATATTTTTCCGAGGTCAGGGTCCTTACCTAACCGGCGTGACGATTGCACCGGAACTTCCAATCGAAGAAGTGTTTTTCCTAACTCTTTTGAGCTACACCATCCTGATCGCCTACTTAGGGTTTGCAAAATGGCGCAAGAGTTGAGCTATTTGAGCATCGCGCTGCCACCGTTTTTGTTCTTCGGCGTGCTAGCGCTGCTTTTGAGAAAGCGTCTGAACCTAAAGGCACTTGGTCTTGCAGCCGCACTTACGCTCGTGATGACTTTTATTTTTGATAACTTGATAATCCTGTTTGGGATAGTCGGCTATGACGAAGCTCTGATTTCAGGTGTAAAACTTGGGGTTGCACCGATTGAGGACTTCTCCTACACACTGGTTGGATTGGTTTTGATTCCACTTACCTGGGAACTATTGGGAAGGAAGAAGTGAGCGCTGTAGCCAAACTGTTTGTGGCATCCAGGCCAATCTCCTGGGTCAACACCGCTTTCCCATTTGGTGCTGCTTACTTCTTCTCAACCGGAGAGATCGATTGGATCTTTTGGCTGGGAAGCTTTTTCTTTCTAATCCCCTACAACTTTTTGATGTATGGCGTAAACGATGTTTTTGACTACGAGAGCGATCTTCGAAACCCTAGAAAAGGTGGCATCGAAGGAGCACTGCTAGATCCGAAATACCACCGCCTCACGCTGATCTTGGCATTTGGAATTGCGACCCCCTTTGCGATAGCGCTGTCATTTGTGAATCCAAATGCAACTTTTTGGTTGTGGCTGACGCTATTTGCAGTGGTGGCATACAGCGTCAAGGGACTTAGGTTCAAAGAGATTCCATTTTTAGATTCGCTAACCAGCAGCTGGCACTTTGTTGGCCCCCTGCTGGTTGGATTAGCAATCGCTCAGGTTGAGATCACCGGTTCCCTGCTGATCGGCATTGCTGCGTTTTTGATTTGGGGCATGGCCTCTCACGCGTTTGGTGCGGTGCAGGACGTGCGGGCAGATCGCGAGGCAAAGATTGCATCTATTGCCACCGCACTGGGTGCAAGACTTACCACCCGATTCGCCTTTGGTGTTTACATCGTGGCCGGAGTATTGGCCTTGAGCCTGCCGGATCGCTTTGCCTTTGCGGCCTTGGCGGCAATTCCATACCTGTTTGTGGTTGGCAGAGAGCTAAACATCACCGATCAGAATTGCGAGCGAGCCAACCGCGGTTGGAAAGTGTTTATTTGGCTGAACTTCTTTGCCGGTGCTGTGATCTGCTCGCTACTGATTGGACCAAGCGCTTAGTTCTCGCTCCAGGTGATTAGGTAGCGGCGAGAAAAACTCGGTGCGCAGAGTTTGCAGCTGAGCATTCTTGCTGGTTGACGAGAGCGAAAGTGCTCGTGACCACCTGGACATACCCCTTTGTACTTTGCCACCTGTTTGGCAAGTGGCGTGCCATCGATTCTTTGGTGAAGGTAGCCAAGCTCGCTAGCTTTTGCCTTCCAGATTCTGCCGTGACCGGCTGCCTGTCCGGTTAGGGCATGGGCAATTTCATGAAGCAAAACCTGCTCCACCACGTGCATATCTCCAGCTTCAACTAGGTGCCTTGAGATGGTGATGCGCTTTTGAGAGTAGTTACAAAGCCCGGCTCGGCGTATTGCCCTATCGAACCCAAACGAATAATTGACCAGCCCATGCTGCTGAAACAGCTGCTGGGCTAACTGGTTTACTTGGTCAAACACGAGACAAGATTAGCCCTCGAGAACCTTTGAGATTCGCGAGATGGCCTCACTGATTCTTGCTTTTGATGCAGCGATGTTGAATCGAATGAAGTTCGAGTATTGATCTCCGGGGGCATGATCGTTCCCCGGTACCACCGCCACCTTGGCCTGCTGCAAGAGCACATGCTGGACTTTTTCCACTTTGTATCCAGATAGATCGACCCATACCAAATAGGTGCTCTCCATATTGAAGAACTTTGCCTTCGGAAGTTTCTGGGAAAGCTCATTTTGGAAGAAGCCTAGGTTCTCCTGGATCTGCTCAACAACATCATCAAGCCACTGCACAGAATCCGAGTAGGCACTCTCCATCGCAAATGCACCAATCAGCGAGGTGCGCCAGTGCATAGCCTCGGGCAGTGCCCTAAGCCGAGCTTGAACCTCGGACCCCTGCGTGATGTAGAAAGCAGCCTTGAGCCCGGCAACATTCCAAGCCTTTGAACTCGAAGAAATAGTGACGCCAGTGCGCTGAGCCGCTGGGCCTAGGGCAAGGTAAGGGGTGAATGGCACCCAAGTAAGAGGAGCGTGAATCTCATCGCTCACCACGGTGACGCCGTATTGGTCTGCAAGCTCGGCAATCTTGGTAAGTTCCTTGGCGCTGTGAACTCGGCCCACCGGGTTCTGAGGCGAGCAAAGCAGGTAAACCTTCACACCGTTTTTGAATGCGTTCTCGAGACCTGAGATGTCTAAAACCCAGTCATCACCTTTGAGCACCAATGGAACATCCGCCACCTCAGCGTGAACCTCTTCGATCCAGTGATAGAAACTGGAGTAGACCGGGCTGTTCAGCAAAACCTTGTCGCCAGGCTTTGTCAGCACTCGCAAAATCTCAACTGCTGCCACTCCAACATCGGTAGCAAGCTTTAGCTGTTCAGGTGCAATCTGCCAACCCCAGCGGTTTAGTGCAAATGCCTCAAATGCTTGAGCAACCTCCGGAACTGGGCCGGTGTAACCAAGGTCGGAGCGGTCTGCTAGGTCCTTGATTCGATCTCGAATGGCGGGCGCGACATCAAAGTCCATCTCTGCAACGTGCATTGGAAGAACATCCTCAGGGAACCTGCGCCACTTTGAGCTGGTGCGATTCGCAAAATTGCCAAAACTGTCTGGGTTCACTCTTTGATTATGCCCGATTTATCAAACTTGAGCCGCCTAGTTACAGCGAACTAAAAAGTAATGTTCCGGCGATCGTGAACATAACCGCAGCGATGGCAATATCCAGCACCTGCCAGAACCGAACGGATGCCATGTATCTAGACAAAAGCTTTGCTCCATAACCTAAAGAAAAGAACCAAACAAAGCTTGAGGTGGCAGCTCCGAGGGCAAACCACCACTGATTTGGTTGAAATTGGTTTCCGATCGAGCCTAGAAGAATGACGGTGTCCAGATAAACATGGGGGTTTAGCCAGGTGAGGGCTGCCATTGTGCCCAAGGTTTTGATTAGCGGGAAAGATTCGCCTTGCGCCTCTAGGGTCTTTGGGTTGATTACTCTGCGAAGAGCACCGATACCGAACCAAATCAGGTAGGCAGCTCCTGCGTATCGGAAGACTTCAAGAAGTAACGGGAGCTGTTGGATGACAGCACCGAGTCCAGCCACTCCCGCAATGATCAAAACTGCATCTGAAACTGCGCAAAAAAGCACAACAGCAAACACATGGTGACGCATCAATCCAAGCCTCAGCACATAGGCATTTTGAGCGCCGATAGCAATAATCAGTGAGAGGCCAGTGAAGAAGCCAGCAACGGATGCGAACATGTGGGAATTGTATCGGGGCTTACAAAGTTATTTTCCTCATGACTTCAACGCTAGTAATTGGTGCCAAGGCACCCCAGTTCACACTCAAGAACCAGGACGGCCAAGAGATTTCATTGGCTTCCGCCCTGGGACAGAAGGTAGTTGTTTACTTCTACCCTGCCGCCTCTACCCCGGGCTGCACCACCCAGGCCTGCGAGATTAGAGACAACATCAACTCGCTCAAGTCCGCCGGCTACACCGTATTGGGAATCTCTCCTGATGAGCCAGGGAAACTAAAGAAGTTCAAGGACAAAGAAGGCCTGAACTTTGAGCTACTGAGTGACCCAGACAACGCGGTTCAGCTTGCCTATGGCGCATACGGCGAGAAGAGCATGTATGGCAAGACCTACATGGGAACCATTCGCTCAACCTTCGTGGTTGATGAGAAGGGTGTACTCTCCCAGGTCTTTTACAACGTGAAGGCCAAGGGACACATCGAGATGCTTAGAAAGCAGCTTGGTTTCTAACGAAGCGGTAGCAGCACTCCGATTGCCATAAATACCGTGCCGAATACTCGGTTGAAGTTTTTGCCTACTCTTTTTAGCCATGGCTGAATTCGATCAGCCAAAGTTGCAACCATCAGTTCATACCAAAACTCGACGAATACAAACGTTGCAGCCATAATCACAAACTGCAAAAACAACGAAGCTTTGGGATCAATGAACTGCGGCAAAAATGCCACGAAAAACAGGATTCCCTTTGGGTTGGTGACTGCCGATAGAAAGCCCTGACTGAAGAGTTTTGATGAGCCAAGGCTGGTTCGGCTTGCGGTATCGGCAATCCCCAATGGCTCAGATCTCCAGACCTGAATGCCAAGCCAAACCAGGTAGGCACCACCAACCCACTTCAAAACGGTTAGTAACTCAGCTGACGCCTGGAGCAGGGCACCAATACCAAACATGCTCATGCCGATCACCACAGCAAAACCGAGCAGGCCACCAAAGATGGTGGCCAGGGTTTTCTTGGTTCCGTAAAGCGCTCCATGGGTTAGGGCAAGTAAACCGTTAGGGCCGGGCGTCAAAGACAATCCAACGGCAGCTGCCGCGTAAAGGACCCAGGTTCCAAAATCCACTAGTAGCCCAGCGCTTTGTCCACGACGCCAGTCAACGGACCGCCAGCTAACCAAGCACTCACATTCACCCGCAAGCGCTCAGAGAGAAGACTGGTTATCTGCGTCAAGGTGTCAGCAGTGTGAGGGGTAATGATGAGTCTTGGCTCACTCCACATTGGATGGCCTTCAGGTAGCGGCTCCGGGTAGGTGACATCTGTTGCCGCACCAGCGATCTGCCCAGATGCCAATGCCTCAAGCAAAGCTTCTTGGTCTACTACCTCTCCCCTGGCAATGTTCACAAGGTAGGAGTCACTTCGCATCAAAGAAAAACGCTCGCGGTTGAATAGGAATCTAGTTTCATCCGTAAGCGCGCAAGCCAGAACCACAAACTGAGCCTTTGGAAGCTCTTGATCGAGATTCTCAAAGCCCACAACCTTGCCGGTGAAACTCTCCGCGAATGGCTGCTCTGGACGCTTTCTGACAACAGTCACCTTCGATCTAAAGGGAATCAGGAACTCAGCAAGCTGCTCCGATATTCCGCCGCCACCGATCAGGAGAACCTCGGCATCAAATAGCGAATCGGCGTGCTTTTTGCCCCAGCTCTTAGCCCGAATCCGCTCGGGAAGAATGCGCCCAAGCGCCATGCAAAGCATCAAAGCATGCTCTGCGACCGGCTCAGAATAAGAGCGCTTGGCCGATGTGAACACTGGATCTGAGTGAATTATCTCGCTAAAGGCATCGACGCCGGCAAAGGGAAGCTGTACCCACTCAAGCTGCGGGTTTGACTTCAATAGATCAGCTAATCCTTGAGGATTCGCGTAGTCAGTCCAGACCAGTGCTTTAACCTGAGGACTAACCGGCACAACCTTCGCACCGGCAGATTCAATCGCCTCGAGATAGGAGGGAAACTGCTTGGGCTCTAGGGCTACGAAATTGTTCATTTGAGTACTTCGAGCTCTCGCTGGATTCGATCAGAGATCTCTGATGCAGGGGTTGGGTCTTCCGATCCTGGGTAGCCACCGTCATAGGTGGCGTGCATGTTTCTCGCTACCGAAATCTTGAAACCTAGTTCGTGTGCTTCGCGAGCTGAAGCACCTAGACACATGTCCGACTGCACTCCTACAAACTCCAGCTCGGTTATGCCTTTGGCTCTAAGAACAGCGGCAAGGTCTGGGTTTGACTCAAAAACACTTTGGGTGGTCTTTCGAACCACAAGCTCATTGTCTTTGGGGTGAAGCACTAGCTCCCACCAAGGCTCCCCTGGAGCATCCATCTCGTCAGCTGGACCATCGTTTTGAACGTGAATGACCTGCTCGCCCTCGAGGCGAGCTTTCAATAGCCGGTCACCGATCCGTTGCAGGAGTTCTGAAGCACCTGGTACTGGCCAAGGGCCCAAAAACAGGCTGACCTGAACATCAACGATCATCAGAGCTTTGGACATGAATTGCCTTTCGAACCTCTCCAGCCTATTGCTCAATGGTGCAAGAATGGCGAGGTGCCAGTAGAGCTGCTAATTGCCGTTGCAACCTTTGGGTTTGTAACCGCCATCACCCCAGGACCCAACAACACCTACCTGCTGGCATCAGGCGCTAACCACGGGACTCTCAAGTCTTTGGTTTTTGTAAACGGCATCATGCTTGGCCTTGGCAGCATGCTGGTAGCTATTGGGTTGGGGTTGGGTGCAGTCTTTTTGGCGGTGCCACTGATTTACGAGATTCTCAAATACATCGGCTTTGGCTACATCGTTTTCCTGGCGTACAAAGTCATTCGCTCCGGATATAAAACCGGACCTGATCAGGTTGAAGAGCCAAAGTTCTTCAAGTCTTTCCTCTTGCAATTCGTAAACCCCAAAGCCTGGATTGTTTGCACCTCGTTTATGGCCACCTACGCCCCGGTTGAAATGGGAGTGACAGCGGTAGCGATCTGCATCGCGATCTTCCTAATTACCACCTATCCGGGTGCTGTGGCTTGGGCAGTTCTGGGTCAAGGGATCTCAAAGATTCTTACCAACCCAACCAGGCTCCGAGTCTTCAACTGGACTGCCGGAATTCTGCTGGTGCTAACCATGGTTCCCGCCCTGTTTCTCTAATGATGAGATTCGAGATAAAAGGAATCGTCATCGAGTGGCGTGGCCCAGCTCCATTTTACTTTCTACCCACTCCCCCAGAGGTCACAGAAGAGATCGATACTTATAAGCGAGAGCTCACCTACGGTTGGGGAGTAATTCCTGCAAAGATCACAATAGGTATAACGACTGTAACCACTTCTCTAATTCCAAGAAACGGCAGTTTCTACGTTCCACTGAAAGATGCGGTTAGAAAGCCAAATCGCATTTCGGTTGGCGACATCGTCACTCTGGTGCTCGAAATCTAAAACTCAAATGCCTGTTAAGTGCTAAATCCAGCTCTCGCATTAAGGGCTGGATTTTCAGTGCACCCCCTGGGACTTGAACCCAGAACCCACTAATTAAGAGTCAGATTGCCTACCCCCCACTTGCCCTTATTTGGCGGGGATTCAGGTCTAGCCCCTAAGGATTCGTGCCCAATGCGTGCCCAATAGGTTCCGCCTTGAGGGGATTTTGACCTATCTCTGGTCGCTCCACCAATCGCCTCTCTCCGCCTCTTCGCGCGCCTGTTCTTCTTTTTCCCTTTCGAGTGCAGCCTCCTTCTCCCACTGAAGGTATAACCTAAAAAACACGCCTACAACTATCAGACCTCCAGACATCGGGAGCGCTAGACCAACTAGGTCTGGTGGCCAATATCCGCCCGTGAAAGTGTATAAAAGCCCTAGCAGACCCAAAGAAATCAGCAACATACTTGCCCTACTTTCTAATGAGGATCGGGTAACTCAATTGTGAGCGTTGGAGTGCATTTTTTCTAGAGTGTGTTCTCACCCCGCGCAAGCCATGAGTTTTTCACCAACTAGCCAAATTGTTTGAAACTTGGATTAGGCCCCAATCAATAAGAACTAGATCCGCGCGCGCCGACCCCCCCTCGGGCATAAATCCGGGGGTGGGTGTTGCCTTTGGTGACTCTCGCCCCTCAGCACCCCGACCACACTTGCACGCACATAGTCGCAGTTGAAACTTTTTTTAGCGCTCGAAAAGACAATGTCACTCAAAATTTAAGCTGAGTTAACTGTTAATTTGTGGAATTTTTCATAATTGGGTATTTAAATGAAGGCCAAACTTGTGAATTTGGGATCGATATGAGACAAAATTCTTTGCTAGTCGTATTTGCACTACTAATGTCAGGCTTTGGCATCGCTTCTTTCGCGAGCGCCGACCAACCGACTTCACAAGTCGCTCTTTGCGTGGATTGGGCCACCAAGCAAGTGCGCTACTCAAGCTCATGGCAGGGTAAGTGCCCCAATCGCATGTTCCCTCTTGTCCTATCGGAACAAGGCCCTGCCGGACCTACTGGTCCTCAAGGTGCTACTGGAGCTACTGGTCCTCAAGGTGCTACTGGAGCTACTGGTCCTCGAGGTGCGGCGGGTTCTTCAGGTGGGGCGGGGGGGTTAGCCTCTGATCTCAGTCAATCCCCAGTGCTGGATCAAATTGAAATTCAAATTGCCTCTGCGGCATGCGAAGACAAGTGGCGCGCCCTCAATAACCTCACTATGCCGTTCTCTTATCCAGTGGATACTTACGATCAACGAGTGGCTGACCCTCAGTACTTGTTGGACCTAGTGGGCAGCAACTGCCCGAATCCCTTTACGCCGGACCATAAACCAAGAGTAAGTAGCGTGTCTTATGTTTCGGTGAGCCCGGTCTACCGCTCCGATTTCTGGTTGTATGGTCAGCAAGCCTACCAAAGACCTCTTGGGTATGCCGCTACGGCTAGTTCAGTCACAATAACCTTCACTGACCTTCGCGGTTTTACCTTTTGCAAGCCTACAGATCCTGCATATGCCGTGTATGCAATGCAACAAAACCTTTTTTGGTCCGCATCTGCCGCAGCAGAAACTCAATCAATTACATGGAAGGGTGGGCCGGGTTTGGAATTCCACTGGTGGAGGGGAGAAGACTTGGCAATCAGCGATAATAGAAGAGGCGGAATGGGTAGTGGTGATTTCTCGAGAGTTTACTTCTGTGGGCCTGACTCAACGACCCCTTCGGGGCTAGGCGTGAGAGACCTCTGGCTCTCGCAGCATCGTTCCATCGGCCCCAAGTGGTCGGATGTGAAACCCCAAGGAAGCATTGGGAAAGGCAAGCTCGATTTGTGGGTTTCATTGCAGGTGACTTGGGCCAACCAAATCCCGCCAACCCTGTTGAACCCTGCACGGACATAGTCGCAAAATTATGACTTTTTAAAAGCAAAAGTCCCCTGCAATTACAAGGGACTTTGGCTTATTTACTTGGTGCACCCCCTGGGACTTGAACCCAGAACCCACTGAATAAGGGAAATTTGCACTGCCGATTGAGCTAGAGGTGCCTAAGAAGCTCTGAAGTGCAGCAACTGTAGCGAATTCCAACCTGACCAGACCGGAGAAGGCCCCTTGCTCTGACTCGGCACTCTCTAGGGTTCCCCCTTGTGGGAGGGCCTAATCAAGAGTTGAATGATGATTGTGGAAGGTTGACATGTACTCCCGCTCTTCAAAGACGAAGCGACTGGGATGCCGGCCTAAAGATTGCAGTCCCTGGCAAAGGGGCCTCGAAGGAGTAAGCAAAATGGACAGTAACCTCATTCACCCAGATCTTAGAAAAAGCACGACCTCGATGCCCAAGCTTCCGATTCAAAGCGGATTTGGCAGGGCGCTCACCAGACTTTTGCTGACAGCTTTGGTGCCTAAGGTAAAGATTCCGGCAGGTGTTCAAATTGAGCAGCTCACAACTGCAGGCGGTTTGAAGCTCAGGGTTTACTCTCCTGCCAAGCAAAAAACTGCGGCGGCACTGCTTTATATCCACGGCGGCGGCATGATCATCGGCTCTCCAAAGATGGACGATGCTCGATTGGCAGGTATTGCCTCAGAGCTAGGCGTGGTCGTTGTGTCTCCCGACTACAGGCTTGCTCCAGAGCACCCATATCCTGCTCCGGTTGACGACTGCCACGCAGCTTGGACCTGGATGCTACAGAATGCCGCCCAGCGAGGATTCGATGTCAATCGCATCGCGATCGGTGGCGAGAGTGCCGGTGGTGGCCTTGCCGCTGGGCTGGTGCTGAGACTGCACGATGAGGCAGGGGTTCAGCCGGTGGCTCAATGGCTGTTCTGCCCAATGTTGGATGACCGCACTGCACAAAACAGAACTTTGGATGGTGTTGAGCACTTCATCTGGAACAACAACATGAACCTAGTTGGCTGGGGTTCATATCTTGGATCAAACTTCGGAACGGAGAAAGTCGCGGACTATGCCGCTCCCGCCAGACGCAAAGACCTCAGCGGATTACCAAAAGCCTGGGTGGGTGTTGGCGATGTCGAGCTTTTCTTCGAGGAAGACAAGGCCTACGCCGAGCGATTGAGGGCGGCCGGCGTGGACTGTGAATTGGACATCGTTTCTGGTGCTCCGCATGCCTTTGAAGGATTAGCTCCGGAATCTCAGCTCTCAAAGGATTACATGGCAAAAGCGACCAGCTGGTTGGCTAAAGCGCTGAAAGATTAGCTCAAAAAAATGGTGCACCCCCTGGGACTTGAACCCAGAACCCACTGATTAAGAGTCAGTTGCTCTGCCGATTGAGCTAGAGGTGCGACAGCCCAAAATCTTAGCAGCATATTCTTCGACTTCCTAGCGGCTTTCAGACTAGCTCTCGCCAAACTTTCACACCCGATACAGCTTGTGGTAGGTCATTCGACACTTGAAATTCACTACTTCGGAACACCATTTAACTCCTGCCACCGCAGGAAAACTGTCGATTGGAGAAATCATGGAGAAGCAAGAGCTAGAACTAACTGAGATTCAAATGCTGGCAGATATTCACAACATGCTCAGCGATATTCATGAGGCGATGTTCATCGAAGATGAGCTTGAAGGCGATGAGGCAGAGCTTGATGAGCCTGAAGGCGATGAGGCAGAGCTTGATGAGCCTGAAGAGCTGGCTGAGGAAGTCGACGAAGACGAGTAATTCGATTTCAAGAAAACGTGATCTGCTATGCAGGTCACGTTTTTTCTTTAACTAGTTTTTTAAGGTGACCAGGACTTTGCCAATTGTCGAGGTGGAGGTTGAGGTCTTGAACTGATAGAAAGCGGAAAGGCTTGGGTTTTGCTTTTTTGCAAAATCGCAAGCAGCTTTGGCCCTGGCTGTTGCTAGAGACTTCTCTGTGCTGGTCGCCTTGGAAGAGATGATGCCGCTACAAACAAACTTTGTGGTCCAACCATTGAGAATCAATAGTCGATTGATTGAGTTTTGCTGGGTGGCACTCAGCTTTGAGGATTTCGCGCTAAAGGATGGCAAGGTTGCAGATTTGACCTGACCAGCAGCTGTGCCACCGTCAACCTGGCTACCCGGCTTGGCTGCTAGTTGAGTTGACCAGATTGGATTGGCCGAGTCACACTTCACGACTATCGTGCACAGCAAGGTTGCACTTCGAGCAAAACCCAGACTCTCAGATTCCAAAAGCTTGTATGTGGCGATTCCCAAGACTCGGCCATCACGGTCGAAGATCGGACCACCAGAGTTTCCAGGGTTTAGCGAAGCCGAAACTCCAAACTCACTGCCGTCTGCAACCACCTTGGCAACAAGTCCGGTGGTTAGGTAGCCATCAAGTCCTCTTGGAGATCCCAATACGCCAACCCACCAGCCCTGCGCTGGCCTTTCCCCGCGGAAACTAAGGGTCGGAAGCACCATCTTGGTGTAGATACCTGCAAGGTCCTTGGTTGCATCCGCGGATGCGATGTAGCCAATCGCAGAGTTACCTGCGTTGTCCGTGAGGGTTACCTCGCCGGCGCCAATGCAATCCTCAACCACGTGGTGGTTGGTAACTAAGAAAGTCTTCATGCCTTGAGCCGTGACAGAGGCGGGAATCGACACCTTGGCAGCCCAACCTGTACCAAGCCCCTGATCGCAGAAGACTGTGACAACAGACTTGAGCACCTGAGGACTTAGCGCTACTAAGTCATTGGGGGCTGCTCCAGGGTTATTGACCGTGTAGAGGGCTTGCGATGCCAAAGATGGCAGTTCTAGGCCGGTTATGGAAGCTGAGATATTTAGCTTGTGAGTGACCCTGAAGAAACTATCCTCTGGCACGTAGTCGAACCCGGAGTTATCGTCCTCGTTGTAGTCCGAGTAACCCTGAATACCAAAAGTCTTTGGAAGTTTGAGGCAGTTGTATGGCAACTTGAAACCTACCCATGAAACCTTTTCCTTGAGGTTGCTGAAGAAGACCCCCGAACAACCTGAGACTTCACGGTCTCGCTTTACATCGTGGATATAGGCCGGAGCACCGAAGCTACCATCGAGAGTTTCTACACCGGTTTCAATTCGATAATCCTCAGTGCCATCGTTGTTGGTATCGATCATCACCATGGCCCAAGAGCCAAGGCCATCGTCGAACTGAGCAGCTTGAATCGGTGCGGCGAAATCGATGTAGAAGTAGTGAAAATCTGGAGCTTCTGAGAACTCCGCGTAGGAGACGTTCAAGGCGTTGAAGTTTGAAGGTGTGCCAGCTTGGGTAAAAGTGTCGGCCGGTGACTCTTGATAGTTCTGAATAGCAGCTGATGCAGGGTTAGTCAGCAGAACCACGGACAACAGGGCTGCTGCAACAGCGGCAATCCAACGCCTAATCACCAGATGCCCCCATTCCAATTTCATCGTTCGCTCTCAACCCTATGACAATCTTGAGTTATTGGAATTATGCAACTTCGGTCCGACGCTTTATTGGTGGGGACAGCAACGCTATTGGCGAACTAGCAGGTATTAGTCAGATTTGACCCCTAGCCTAGGAACCGAATGTGAGGGTTGAATGAGCGATCAGGAATTCCGCTTGACCGAAGGGGCAAAGGCACCTTCCTTTAGCCTGCTGGATCAAAATGGCCAGCAGTTCTCCTCGGAGAAATTGGCTGGCCAGAAGGCCATTCTTTACTTTTACCCGGCAGCCGGGTCACCGGGCTGCTCTAAAGAAGCTACAGATTTCGAAGATCGCATTTCCGAATTCACGGCCGCAGGCTACAAGGTAATTGGCATCTCTCCTGACGAGCCTGCAAAACTAAAAGACTTTGAAGATTCCCAGCAGCTTTCCTTCCCGCTTCTAAGCGACCCGGACTTTATTGCCCACAAGGCCTATGGAGCATTTGGCACCAAGACTCTCTACGGCAGAACCTACAAGGGCGTGCTTCGCTCAACCGCTCTCGTGGATGAGAACTTCAACGTCACCGCCGCTTATTACAGCGTCAAGTCAACCGGTCACGTTGAGATGCTGCTAAAGCACATCAATCAACGCTGAAACATCTCCCGCACTGACTTACCAAACAGCAAGATGAAAACAGCCGTCGCTGGAATCAAAAGCAGAGCACCGATGAGTAAATTGCCAAACTCTCCGGCGAAGCTTGCAACACCGATAGAGGCGATCAAAAGCTGAAGGACCATGGCTGGAGTGTGAGCCCAACGTGACTTACGCGTAAGGCCAAGCGCAATGTTGCTGCTCCACAATCCAGCAGCAATCAATAGCCCAATCAAAAACAGTGCCGAGAGCAAAGATGTTGGAGTTTCAACAAAAATCAGAACCACTACCCACACCAGCAAACTCCAGATAGCTAGGGACTGCAGCGCAATAACGCTCGCGGAAATAACTAACTTGAGACCTGGGTTAGACATTTTGGGTCTTGATTTCCTCTCCCAGTTGTGAAACCATTTGGGGGTTGCAACATTGACTTTACCCGCTTGATTGGCGGGATTTCGGTTTGAAAACTTAGGAATAACAGAACATTATGGATATGACTTGGCTAAACCAGGCCCGTTGCCTCAATGAGGACCCTGAGCTCTTCTTCCCAGTGGGCAACACCGGACCAGCGCTGGAGCAAATCGAGCAGGCCAAATCCATTTGCCGTCAGTGCAACGTAGCTGCTAACTGCCTCGAATACGCAATCAAAGAGAACCAGGACACTGGTGTTTGGGGCGGTCTATCTGAGGATGAGCGCCGCTCGCTAAAGCGTCGCTACGCCAGAGCTCGTCGCGCCAGCTAACAGAACTTAAGGAAAAACCCGGGGAGCTTTCGCCTCCCGGGTTTTTTGATATCCGAATTACTTGCGGCGCTTTGACCAAACGTCGAACGCAACAGCCAGTAGCAATACCAGACCCTTGATGGTCATCTGGATGTCGATACCGACCGAGTTTAGGTTCATACCGTTTGCCAAGACACCCTGGATCAAACCACCGATCATGGAGCCGGTAACGGTACCGACACCACCCTGAACCGCAGCACCACCAATGAACACCGATGAGATGGCATCTAGCTCGAAGCCGTCTCCGGCCTTAGGCACTGCCGAGTTCATACGAGCGGCAATTAGCACGCCGGATAGGGCAGCAAGGGCTCCCATGTTCACGAACAACCAGAAGTTGACCTTACGAACATCGATACCGGAGAGAACTGCCGCGTGCAGGTTTCCACCGATTGCGTAGATGTAGCGACCAAATGGGGTGCGGTTCATCACAATGGTGTAAGCCCCGATCAACACAGCCAAGACGATCAAGGTAATTGGAATACCGTTTGCCTGCGAAAGCTGGAAGCCAACGTAGAGAACCATGGCGCTAAGAATGATGTTCTTGATGAAGAACCAGGTGCGAGGCTCAACGATCTGCCCGTACTTGATCTTTCCACTACGCTGACGCAGCACAGCTATCCAAAGGACAACCACACCGAGGACGGTGACAACCAAAGCGGTGAGGTTGTAATCGATCGGGAAGCCAATCAGCGTGTTAAAGTTCTTTTCCTTGTCCAAGAAGCCGTTACCGATGGCACGGAATTCGTCTGGGAATGGACCGATGTTCGAGTTCTGCAAAGTCAGTAGCGCCATTCCACGGAACAGCAACATACCCGCCAGTGTCACGATGAACGCTGGAATACCAACGTAAGCAACCCAGAATCCTTGCCAGACACCGACTATCGCACCGACCAAAATGGCACCGATGATTCCGGCCCACCAAGGCAGCGCCGGAAGCCAGTCCCAACCATCTTGCTCAAGCGGTCGAACGGTCAAAATACCGGCAACTCCACCGATGAAGGCGGCAACCGATCCAACCGACAGGTCGATGTGACCGGCGATGATGACCATGACCATACCGATGGCGAGAACAAGGATGTAACCGTTCTGCACCACCAGGTTAGAGAAGTTGGTTGGGGTAATCGATGCGGCATTTGGCGTGGTCGCTGCAAAGAAAATCACCAACGCAATCAGCGCTAGAAAAATACCGTTCTGTCTAAGGTTTACACCCTGCAGTCTGTTGCCGATCGAGTCAAAGAATCCTCTACCGCGTTCAATAAAAGCCGACATCAGCTCCTACCCTTCTCCATTGTCATGTACTTCATAAGTAGTTCTGGGGTTGCATCCTTGCGGAGCACTTCCCCGGTGATTCGACCTTCTGCGATTGCATAAATGCGGTCGCAGATGCCCAATAGTTCTGGCAGCTCTGAGGAAATCACGATGATTCCCTTACCCTCGGCTGCAAGCCTTTGAATGATCAGGTAGATCTCGTACTTTGCACCAACATCGATACCGCGGGTTGGTTCGTCGAGAATCAAAACATCTGGGTTTACGTTGATCCACTTTGAAAGCACAACCTTCTGCTGATTTCCACCTGAAAGCTGGCCGGTAACCGAAAGCACGCTCGGTGCCTTGATGTTCATCGAGTCGCGGTATTCGCTTGCCTTTTTGAACTCCTCGTTGTTGTTCACAAGACCCATCGACACAAACGACTTCAGTGATGCCAGCGAGATATTGCGCTTGATGTCTTCAATGAGGTTCAGGCCATAACGCTTGCGATCTTCGGTGGCGTAAGCCAGGCCGTTGTCGATCGCCTCCGAGATGGTCTTGACCTTGATCTCTTTGCCGGATTTGAATACCTTGCCCGAGATGTTGGTTCCGTAGGAGTGACCAAAGAGGCTTCTTGCAAACTCAGTTCTTCCCGCACCCATGATGCCGGCTAGTCCAACAATCTCGCCGCGGCGAACATTCATTGAGATGTCGTCAACCACGATGCGGTTGCGGTCGATTGGGTGATAGGCATTCCAGTGCTCAACACGCAGGATCTCATCGCCAATTTCTGGGTTGCGAGCTGGGTAGCGATTCTCCATCTCGCGACCAACCATGCCCTTGATGATGCGCTCTTGGCTAACGGAATCCTGCTTCATGTGAAGCGACTCGATGGCGACACCATCGCGGATGATGGTCGTGGTATCGGCAATCGCCTCAATCTCATTTAGCTTGTGAGAGATGATGATCGAGGTGATGCCCTGACCCTTTAGGTGACGAAGCAGGTCCAAAAGGTGAGCTGAGTCTTCGTCGTTCAAAGCTGCGGTTGGCTCGTCCAAGATAAGAAGCTTTACGCGCTTGGAAAGTGCCTTGGCAATTTCCACAAGCTGCTGCTTACCAACACCAATGTCCTTGATGGCGGTAATTGGGTTTTCCTCAAGACCGACACGCGCCATTAGTTTGGCGGCTTCCTGGTTGGTCTTGTTCCAGTCGATCAGACCAAAGGTCTTGATCTCATTGCCTAGAAAGATGTTCTCGGCAATCGAAAGATAAGGGCTAAGAGCTAGCTCCTGGTGAATGATTACGATTCCCTCGGCTTCGGAGTCGCGAATGTTGGAAAATTTCTTGACGTTGTTTTCAAAGACTATGTCGCCGCTATAAGTTCCAAATGGATACACCCCGGAGAGAACCTTCATCAGGGTTGATTTGCCAGCACCGTTCTCGCCACAGATGGCGTGAATCTCGCCGCGCTCTACAGTCAGGGTGACCTTGTCCAATGCCACTACACCTGGGAAGGTTTTGGTGATGCTGCGCATCTCAAGAATTGAGTTGGACATTTGCGCTCCTTTGTTTCTATTTAACTGACAGGTTACTTGGAAGATTGACCCCCGGGTTGCCCCGGGGGTCAATCATCGGATCAAGGGTGATTAGCCTAGGTCGGCTTCGGCAATGTAGCCGGAGTCGATTAGCAATTCCTTGTAGTTGTCTACGGTGACGATGTATGGGGTTAGTAGGTAAGAAGGAACTACCTTTACACCGTTGTCGTAAGTGGTGGTGTCGTTGATCTCTGGCTCAGTGCCGTTGAGAATTGCGACTGCCATGCCTGCTGCAACCTTTGCAAGTTCACGAGTGTCCTTGAAGATGGTTGAGTACTGCTCGCCAGCAAGCATTGCCTTGACTGATAGAACCTCAGCGTCCTGACCAACGATGGTAGGAAGCTCGGTGTAACCAGCGTCAGTCAAAGCTGCGATGATTCCGCGGCTTAGACCGTCGTAAGGAGATAGAACACCGTTCACGATGGAGCCATCAGCGTAGTTACCTACCAAGATGTCTTCCATACGCTTCTGAGCTACAGCGCCATCCCAACGAAGGGTTGCAACCTGCTCGATGGTGGTCTGACCAGACTTGACGACTAGTACGCCAGAGTCGATTAGTGGCTGTAGAACGCTCATCGCACCGTTGAAGAAGAAGAATGCGTTGTTGTCGTCTAGGGAACCAGCAAATAGCTCTACGTTCCATGGGCCAGCAGCGTTAGCGCCGTCAGCTGAGGTGGAGTCCTCAGTTGCGTATACGCCCATGCCAACTAGCATCGAAGTAGCCTGCTGAACGCCAACCTTGAAGTTGTCGAAGGTTGCGTAGTAGTCAACGTTCGCGCTGTCACGGATTAGACGGTCGTAGGAGATAACTGGAACGCCAGCATCTGCTGCAGCCTGTAGTACGTCAGTTAGCTGCGTACCATCGATAGCTGCAATGATCAGTGCCTTTGCACCCTTGGTTAGCATGCCCTCAAGCTGTGCAACCTGGGTTGGGATGTCGTCCTCAGCGTACTGAAGGTCAACTTCGAAGCCCTGAGCTTCCATTTCAGCCTTGATGCTCTCGCCGTCAGAGATCCAACGGGTTGAGGACTGGGTTGGCATGGATACACCGATTAGACCGCCAGCAGCCTCTTCGCCGCCTTCAGTGGTCTCGGTAGCGGTGCTTGCGCAACCCGCTAGGACCATTGCAGATGCAGTAGCTACAGCTGCGAATCCGAGTAGTTTCTTAAACAACTCTGTTCCTTTCGTTCTCGGTCGGACCTCCGAATGATTTTGATCTGAGTGTGTCCATCTCGCCCAGATTTCTTCCCGCAGCCACTGCCCGGAATGGGAAGCGGTTCTGCGAAACTTTTGATGCAATAGCAGTGGCGGTTATCAAACTGTTACCGCTCACATTTGCCACGGTGTTGAGTCTCGCACTAGTCATCGAGTCAAACTCACTCATTTGATAACTGTCCGTAAACGTTTTGGTAACGACTGAATAAAGCGTCGATGTCTGCCTGGTCGATTGGCAAACCGCCGCCCAGTTGCTGGGCGATAAATGCGCTCTTGGCATTGTCCTCACACATCACAGCGGCCTTAAGTGCCTCCTTGGCATCCTTACCGATCGTGAAGACTCCGTGTTGCTTCATCAATACCGCCTTGGAGCGGTGACCGGCGAGAGTTTCAACAATCCCGCGGCCAATTGAGTCATCACCAATTTTGGCAAATGGACCAAGTGGGATTTCGCCACCGAACTCATCAGCAATAGCGGTTAGCACGCAAGGAATCGGCTTTCCGGCAGCGGCCCAGCCGCAGGCGTAGTTCGAGTGGGTGTGAACTACTCCGCCAACATCCGGCATATTCCGATAGACGTAAGCGTGGGCAGCGGTATCTGAAGATGGGGTTAGCGACTTGTCTTGGGCATTGCCGTCAAGATCGCAAAGCACCATCGACTCAGGGGTTAGTTCGTCGTAAGCGAGCCCCGAAGGCTTGATTAGAAACCCACCCTCGATCCGCTGCGAGATGTTTCCGCCAGACCAAACAACCAGACCTGCATCCCAAAGCTGAGCATGCAGCACAGCAAGCTGCTTTCTTGCCTTTTTCTCGCTAAGCACCAAGCACCTCCCGACGCATTGCCTTCAAGCGCTTCATAACGTCGTTCGCTCCGCGACCGAAATAGTCGTGTAGCAACTCGTACTCCGCGTAAAGCCGGTCGCACTGCTTGGCACGTTCTTCATTAGGAACGTAAAGCGCTTTGGAGACTCGACCCATTTTGTCCGCAGCTTCGCGCACACTTGGGTAAGCCTTCGCGGCCACCGCTGCATGAATTGCAGAACCAAGGGCCGGACCCTGCTCGGATTCCAAAACACTCAGTGGCAAGCGCGTGATGTCCGAGTAAAGCTGCATCAAGAACTGGTTCTTGATCAATCCACCGGCAACGATGAACTCCCTAACCGGGACTCCAGAAGCCGCAAAGGTCTCCACAATCTTGCGAGTACCAAAAGCGGTGGATTCCAAAAGTGCTCGGTAGCCATCTTCTGCCCTGGTGGTCAAAGTCGCACCAATCAAGATGCCAGACAGTTCGTGGTCAACTAAAACCGAACGGTTACCGCTGTGCCAATCAAGAGCCACAAGGCCGTGCTCACCAACGGCTTGGGTGGCAGAAAGATCGGTTAGGTACTGGTGGATTGATTTGCCTGCTTTTTGAGCATCATCAAAGTAGCGCTGTGGGACCTGGTTCTTGACATACCAGGCGAAGATGTCGCCGACACCGGACTGGCCCGCTTCGTAACCGTAGTAACCGGAGACGATTCCACCATCAACCACACCACACATTCCTGGCACCTCTGCCAAAACATCACCATTCATAACGTGGCAGGTTGAGGTTCCCATAATCGCAACCATTTGCCCTGGCTCGGTTGCCTTCGCGGCCGGAGCGGTCACGTGAGCATCCACATTTCCAACCGCAACCGCAATGCCCTCGGTGAGGCCGGTCCATGCCGCAGCCTCTTTGGTGAGGTAACCGGCAGCATCGCCGAGTTGCCCGATTGGGTGCTGAATCTTTTCTTCGGCAAAGCCGGCGAAGTCTGGGTTTAGGGCGGCGAAGTAATCCCTAGATGGGTAGGCACCATCCTGCAGGTTTCCCTTGTAGCCGGCGGTGCAGGCATTTCGGGAGTAAACGCCACAGAGCTGCCACACGATCCAGTCGGCTGCCTCAACAAACTTGTCCATGGCCTGATAAACCTCAGGCGCTTCCTCAAGAATTTGCAAGCCCTTTGCAAGTTCCCACTCAGAGGAAATCTGTCCGCCATAGCGATTGAGCCACAACTCGCCTCGCTCGCGGGCCACCTGATTGACTCGGTCAGCGTGTGGCTGAGCGGCGTGGTGCTTCCAGAGCTTTACATAGGCATGCTTATTTGTTTCAAAACCTGCCACCTGGTTTAGCGGGGTGCCATTGATCTTGACCGGAACCATGGTGCAGGCGGTGAAGTCGGTTGCGATGCCAATGACATCCTTGGGGTCGATGCCGGAAACTCGAACTGCCTCGGGGACGGCGTGCTTTAGCACCTCGACATAGTCGTTTGGATCTTGCAGTGCCCACTCAGGGGGAAGTTTTTCGCCGGTGCGGTTGAGAACCTGGTCCATCACGGCATTTGGATACTCAAAGACTGCAGATGCGAGCTCTGTGCCATCTGCGACATCTACCACGACGGCTCGTCCGGACAGGGTGCCGTAATCAACGCCAATTGTGTATTTACTACTTGGCATGACACCTCCGTCCTGAGTTCTTATGTTAGCGATAACATCGCTTCAAATAAGGGCAAAAACCATCACGCTTTTATAACTTTGGCGGTGCCCCGGTTGAGGATCTCAAAACAAGTTCTGGGACCAAACGCTCTAACTTTTTAGTCGAAGTGCCGGCAATCTCAGAAAGCAGCAGGTTCATGGCACGCTTTCCAAGCTCTTTGAAGTCTTGCCGCAGGGTAGTTAGCGGAGGCGAGGTATAGCCGGTCTCTTCCAAGTCATCAAAACCGATCACGCTCAATCGCTTTGGAACATCTATTCCACGCTCCCGCATGGCATGCAAAAACCCAATTGACATTCTGTCGTTGGCAATAAACATTGCAGTGATGTCTTTGGAATCGATGTTTAGCTCTTTGCCGATTCGATAACCGGTTGTCAGCTGCCAGTCACCATCAATCACCTGCGGAACCAAGTTGGCGTTGAGCATTGTGGCGGTGTAGCCGGCAGCCCTCGTGGTCGATTCAAACCAGCCCTGAGGTCCAGAAATGTGAACAATGTTTTTGTGACCCAGGTCAATTAGGTGCTGGGTCGCTGCAGCACCACCGGCAAAATTGTCTACCGACACCGCAAGCTCATCCATGCGATACATGCTGTCTAAGGTCACAACCGGTATTAGAGAAACTGCGGCTCTGGCGATTTCAACCGCTCGCAACTGTGGCGTTACCAGAGCAAGACCTTCGATACCTAGCTTCATGAGGTGATCGATACCGGATTTCACAGACTCTTCGTCATTGGCATCGATTCCAACCGTCACAACGAAGTAGCCCTGCGCACGCGCCGCCGCCTCCATGTAGTGAACCATTGCCGCAGGACCCGTGAAATCGGTGTCCGAGGACAAGATTCCAAGCATGTTGGTTTTGGAGGAAGCCAATGCCCTGGCAGCCAGCGATGGGCGATAGCCCAAAGACTCCATAGCCTTTAGAACTCGAGTCTTGGTCTCAGGGCGAATCGATGGGTTGTTGTTTAGAACTCGTGAAACGGTCTGGTGTGAGACTTTGGCAAGACGTGCAACGTCATAGATATTCGCCTGTTTGGGGTTAGTCATTTACTACACCCCTAAACACCTGCTCCAGTTTTGCAACGTCCTGTTCCCATGCTTCACGCTCCGAAGCCAATAAAGCTTTCTTAACTGTGATGGTGAGCTGGTAGCTTGCCTTTTGCTCTTTGAATCGAAAGTCAACCTCGCCTAAAGTCTCAGCGACAACCACAAAACGCTTTGGGATTTGAATCAGAGCAAATGTTGCGCCATGACCCTCTTCGCCGTATTTGAGTTTTGCCCCCTGGCGAAAATCAAACTTGGCTAGTTTCCCAAGCCAACTGGAAAGTCCCGCTTCGGTCGAGATCAGTTGAATCGCAAGCTTGATCTCTGAGCTGGCTGAGAGCTCCATGGTCTTTGCGACAACTTCTCGCATCGGGTCAAGCTTTGGAGACTGTGCAAAGCCAACGAAATTGTCGCTCATTTCTTGACCTTCTCACGAGCGGCATACGTGTAAGACGCAACGCCAAACAGCAAAGCCAAAAGCGAGTGAGAGGCAAAGGTGACCAAGTTCATTTCAGTAAACGGGTCGATTCCCATTAGCGGCAGAAGCCAGGCCGCAGCAATTGGCACAAACAAGAAAGCGATCAGCGCTTTGGCCTTTAGGCCGAGATAGAAAAACCAAAGCCCCGACCCAAATGCCAGGTAGCTCATATAAGCCGGGTATCCGGCAGAAGAATCTATAAAAGTTTGACTGGCAAAAATAAATGCCAAAATTACCGGTGTCCAACTAGGGGCCGGATTGCCTGGTCGCTTGCCGAAAATAGTCCACTTCATAGCATCTAAACCTTAGCCCCGATGCTTTAGGCCAAAACGCATGAATGTCGATTCGCCACTAGCCAAAACCCTTAGGTCTTCCCCGGTGTTGAAGGCATCCGCCGGACAGGTCTGCGGCTCGATAGCAATGGCATTGCCAGGACCATCCGCCCATGGAAATTTGTTGGTTGTGTAAATCATCAGCCAGGGGGCGTTGTCATGCCAGATATCTAGCGAGTGATCGCCAGTACGCAAGGTTGCCACTGGATTCGTGACCCCGTTGAATTGAGTGTCTAGCTTTAGGTCCCGAACCAAAACGGCATTCCCGGGACCCAGCCCAATCTCGACCGCCGGAGTGCTTGAAACCGGAAGCATGTCTGAGCCGTGAACAGTTGCGGTAACGGCGTTTACCACAATGGTGGTGTCATCACTAAACGGGAAGTAGGGGTGGGTTCCAATACCAACTGGTGCGTTGCCCGATCCCACATTGGTAACTGAGTAGCCAACTACCAATTCGTCAGCAGTTAGCTCGAACGTGGCTTCGACCAACAAATTCCATGGGTATCCAGTATCAGCTTCAACCCTGGTTGCAAGTTTCAAAAAGCCAGCTCTGGTCTCGACTACCTCGGCGGTTGCTTCATCAACCAGGCCGTGCATAGCGTTTCCCAGACCATCTCTAATCTCAAGCTGATAGTCCTTACCCTCATATGCGTAGCGACCCTTGGCGATGCGATTTGGCCAAGGTGCCAAGAGGCTACCGGCATACGTTTTTGGTGAAAGATTCACCTCTGGAATCACAATGTGATCTCCAAAACGCAATCCCACCAGCGCCGAGCCAACCAAGTTGATTACCGCTGCGGCATCACCGTTGGTCAGTGCGTAAATGGGATTAGCCATTCTTAGAACTTAGAAGCCAACCGGTAGTAAGCCGAAGACCACTGCAGTTCCTTGCGAATTGAAACCGATGTGGTGCTGTGATCAATGTTGACTAGCTCCACACCCGCGATGCGAGCGAAGTCCTGAATGGTTGCCTCTGAAACCGAGTTGGTCAAAACAGTGTGGTGGCTACCGCCAGCCAACATCCATGCCTCGGCTGAAACCTCAAGGCTTGGAGCTGGTTCCCAAACAGCCCTGGCAACCGGAAGGTTAGGGAGGTCTTCGGTTGGCTCCACGATCTTGATCTCGTTCGAGGTCATTCGGAAGCGGCCACCTAGGTCGGTGAGACAAACCACGCGACCCGATGCCGGCTTGGCGGTGAAGACCATGCGAACTGGATCTTCCTTACCACCAATTCCTAGCGGGTGAATTTCAATTCGTGGCTTCTGCCCGGAAATCGAAGGGCAGACTTCGAGCATGTGAGCACCTAAAACCTTTGGGGTTCCTGGGCCAAAGTGATAGGTGTAGTCCTCCATGAACGATGTTCCACCAATGACCGGGGTCATCGCCTTCATGATTGCCAAAAGTGCGGAGGTCTTCCAGTCGCCCTCGCCACCAAAGCCATAGCCATCTGCCATTAGGCGCTGAACAGCAAGACCAGGCAACTGACGAAGCTCGCCAAGGTCCTCAAAGTTTGAGGTGAAGGCGGAGTATCCGCCAGCCTCCAAAATGCCACGAAGTGCAATTTCAATCTTTGCGCCATAGACCAAAGAGTCGCGACGAGCGCCACCGGGCTTTAGCTCCGGTGCCAATTCGTAGAGCTCGCCGTAGGTTAGGCAAAGCTTCTCGGCTTCCGCATCGCTAACTGAATTGACTGCATCCACCAAGGTGTTCACACCGAGCTGCTCGATAGACATACCGAAAGTCATTTGTGCCGAAACCTTGTCGCCATCGGTGACTGCGACGTAGCGCATGTTGTCTCCGAAGCGCGCCAGCTTTAGGTGCTGAGACTTCTGCCAACCCAAGGTTGCAAAGGCCCAGGCATCAACTTCTTGCTGGACGCGGGTATCGGTTGGGTGACCAACCACAACCTTGCGAGCAACATCCATACGGCTCAGAATGTGGGCGTACTCACGATCACCGTGAGCAGCTTGGTTGAGGTTCATAAAGTCCATGTCAATGGTTGCCCATGGCAATGACTGTCCAGCCTGAGTGTGCAGGTGCAGCAGTGGCTTCTTCAAGACTTCAAGGCCGTTGATCCACATCTTGGCCGGAGAGAAAGTGTGCATCCAGGTGATGACACCGACGCACAAGTCACTGGCGGTAGCCGCCATCAAAGTGGCGCGGATCTCATCGTTGGTTTTCACAACCGGCTTCCAAACCAAAGCGACATTTGCGCTCAGGCCCTTGGCGAGCTGGTCGGTTACAAGCTGAGACTGCTCGGCAACTTGGCGAAGGGTCTCATCTCCGTAGAGGTTTTGGCTTCCAGTTACAAACCAAATCTCAAACTTCTGCTTTGACATAACACTCCCTCACTGCAACGCTGCGTAATTACTAACATGTTAGCGTTCACATCGACCGGTTCAAAAGGAGAAGTTTGTATCTGGCGCAACAGTTTCATTTCTGTGCGTGCCAAAAGGAGACCTTCTTCATGCGAATTGATTTCGGGATTAGCAGCATCGAATTTGTTTGATTTTGAGCCTATCCTTTATAGACAAGCGAATCAGGAGTCATTTTGAGTGCCAGAGAGCGAATCGAAGCGAAGCTTTTCGATGGCCGTGACCTTTACTATTTTGACGACCATGGATCATCACTGCCCCTGAGTCGCAAGGCTGATCAAAGAGAAAAAGACTCTCGACCACAGACCGCAGACCTTAGGTTTGATGCGCTAACCGGTGACTACATCACCGTTGCCAGTCACCGTCAAAGCCGAGCATTTTTACCTCCGGCAAACATCTGCCCACTGTGCCCAACAACGCCTACTAACCTCTCTGAGCTTCCCGACAACTTCGATGTTGCAGTCTTTGAGAACAAGGGTCCGGCCTTTGGTCCTGAACTTGGCGAGATGAAGCCGGTGGGAGATCAGCCTTTTGGATATTCCACTAGCGCTTTTGGTCGCTGCGAGGTTGTGGTCTTTAGTCCAGAGCACGAAGGCAGCCTGGGATCGATGCCGGTGAGCCGAATCGAAACTGTGATTCGAGCCTGGAGTGATCGCACCCGCGATCTATACAACGAACCAGGTGTGGTGCAGGTGTTCCCATTCGAAAATCGCGGTCAGGAAATTGGAGTCACCCTCCACCACCCACACGGCCAGATCTACTCCTACCCGTTTGTCACCCCCAAGACCAAGCAGCTATTGGCCGCCATCGAAAGCCACGGCCCTAGCTTTTTCCAGGACCTCTACGACTTTGAATCCAAAGGTGAGCGAGTGATTCTCGAGAGCGAGCACTTCATCGCCTACGTGCCATTTGCAGCCAGGTGGCCGATTGAGATTCACGCGCTGCCAAAGCGCGCGGTGCAAGATTTCTCTCAGCTAAATGAATACGAGATTGCCGATTTGGCAGGTTTCTATAAGTCGCTGCTACAGGCTGTCGACAAGATCTACGACTCCCCTACCCCATACATTGCCGCCTGGCACCAAGCCCCAAAGGTTGAAAAGCGAAACCAGTTCCGCCTGATGCTGCAAATCACTTCTCCTCGTCGAGCTGCCGACAAACTGAAGTATCTAGCCGGTTCCGAGGCGGCCATGGGTGCTTGGGTGGGAGATGTGACTCCGGAGGCAACAGCCCAAAGACTCCGAGAGGTAATGCAGTGAATCTAACTGCAAATGCCCAAGCTGGATTTCTCTCAAGTTTTGGTTATGCACCAACCGGTATTTGGTCTGCCCCTGGTCGAGCAAACCTAATTGGCGAACACACCGATTACAACAACGGTTTCGTGCTTCCATTTGGAATCAACTACCGCACCTATGCCGCGGTTTCTTTGCGCACCGATCGCATCTGCCGAGTGATGAGCGAAATAGATAGCAAGGTCTATGAGATTTCGCTGGACGATCCAAAACCAACCGACTTGGACTGGGCGCTTTACCCGCTTGGCGTGGCATGGGTAATGCGAGAGAAAGCAACAGCCGGTTTTGATTGCTACATCACATCTGATGTTCCAATTGGGGCTGGGCTTTCCTCCTCAGCCGCCATCGAAAGCTCAATGGCGAGTGCGCTAAATGAGCTTTGGGGAGCTGGCTTTAGCCGTAGGGAACTTGCACTGATCGGCCAAAAAGCCGAGAACCAAGTAGTCGGCGCACCAACTGGCATCATGGACCAAACCGCCTCGATGATGGCCCAGAACGATGCCGCTGTTTTGATTGATTGCCAGAACTTAGAAATCACAGTAGTGGACCTGGGTCTTTCAAAGCACGACCTGGTGATCGCTGTAATCGACACTCAGGTTTCGCACTCTCATGCTCACGGTGGATACGGTTCGAGAAGAACATCCTGCGAAGTTGGTGCTCGGGAACTTGGCGTTGCATCGCTTAGAGAGCTCTCGCTCTCTGACCTACCTAG
>NZ_CBCHRQ010000009.1:0-29904 GCF_965064355.1 Aquiluna sp. | reverse complement strand
ATGATTGGGCCAGTATCCATACCAGCATCGAGTTCAAAAAGAGTTACGCCAGCACCTATCCCCCCAGAGAGGATGGACTGCTGCAATGGAGAGGCTCCCCGCCACTTTGGCAACAGGCTGAAGTGGATGTTCCACCAGGGCAATGCATCCAGGGCAGCCTGCGGTATCAAGCTGCCAAAGGCAACAACCAGAGCAAGCTCGACCCCTGCCGCCTTGATTTTGGCTAGCTCTTCTTCCCTGATCCTGTTGGTCTTCATTACAGGAAGACCTAATTCTTTGGCCATACGAGCTACCGGCGAAGGGGTAAGTATTCGTTTTCTGCCTACTTCGGCATCTGGACGAGTGATCACCAAAACAACCTCGTGGGTTTTTGAGACCAGGTCCAGAGCCAGAGCAGAGTTCTCTGGCGTTCCAGCAAAGATTATTTTCATTCTCACATCACCTACAGCGCGCTCGGGTCATCCATGACGATCTTGAGCCCTCTTCGCTTGTTAGCACCGACCAATCGAGCATTTGTTTTCAGCGCTAGTGCCTTGAGGCTAGCTGATACTTCAGCTCCCTGGCTGTAGCTAAAGCGTATAAGAGCAGATGCGCTGTCTGAAAGGTTGCTGCGCAGGACAGTTGCACCTGCCTTATTGGCCACATCAAGCGCTTGGGTAATAGTGTCCGGGATTCCCTCAAGTGTCGCGATTCTTGCGGCCGGTGGAAGCGACAGTGAATTTACCTCTCTAAAAGCGCTAGCTGCTAGCGCTCTATGTTGGCCAAGCGAGAGAGCTTGACCTAGATCCTGATCGACACCCGCTATGTGAGCACGACCAGTGTCTGAGAGTAGTTCAATCGCTTCCATCCAGTCTCTAACTGCCGTCTGTTCTGATCTGAGTTGAGGCATAGCCAGCCAGACATCCGAGTCCAGAATCAAAAGGGCTGCATAACCAAGCTGCACCCTCGGAGCCGAGCCTGGGGTTGCGAGTATCAGGTGCTTGGACTTCTTGATTGCTGTTGGCTTTGTGTCTGATGTGAACTCCGAAATGGTTATCCCCGGAAATGCCTTGCCAAATTCCGCAGCGGTTCTGGTGCTACCAGTTCTACCCCTGCGTAACTTATTTGAACCACAGGCTGCACAGCTGTGGCTAATGCCCTGACAGACTCGACAGCGATACTCGCCTTTTTCATTTTCCCAAATGGGACCCTTGCAGTTGTTGCATACCAAGCGCTGGTCACAACCGGCGCAGTAAACAGTCGCCGAGTTACCTTTACGAGGTATCAAGACCAGAACCGGTCCGACTTCTAAGGCCTCTCTCATTAGTTTGAAGCTGGCCGCATCCAAGCGCTGTGCCGGGGGTGAGTATGAAATGCGAGCTGGTGGCAGCTTCATCTCCATGTCTTTCAGATAGCCAATCTCCACTAAGCGCTGAATCTCGAGTGAGCGATAGTTAGCGGCGAAGAGCAATTTCACATCGTCAGTCGCCCTCATTAGGGCTATTTCTCTGGCATGCGTGTATGGAGACCCCTGCTCACGAAGCGAATCATCACCGTCGTCAAAAAGGGCAATGACTCCCAAGTTTCTAACCGGCGCATAAATCGCAGAGCGGCTACCGATGACTATCGATTTCTCTTGAATAAGAGCTCGGTGGAAGTTTGTGAATCTCTCGGACTTCTTTGCCCCCGGTAGCCAAGTTGAGATTAGATTCTGCATACCCATGCTGCTAAATAACGCGGCGAGCTGATTAATTTGATCCCGCTCCGGAACTATCAGGAGCGCAGATTTGCCAGCCTGAATTGCTTCCACAGCCGCGCGGAGAAACAGCCAACACCAGTCCGGATAGCGCATACCCTCATGTGTTAGCGATCTGGCTGAGGTAAGTATCGCTGACCTACTTGGCAGTGAAGGGATTCCTGGAAGGCTAGGAACATCTACCAAAGTCTCCGGGGTTGGTTCATAAAGCGGCTTTGGAATCCTCGGCATGTGTTCGACTACCGCCTGCTGCAGAATTTCCCCGAGCGCTACTGCCTGCCGATTCGCCACCTGCCTAGAAAGCCTGAAGATCTCTTGCGTCACAACAGGTTCAGAGTCGACAATCTCAACAAGTTCAGATGTGGCAAACGAACTCTCCGTTGGCAGTGATGCGATAAACCCAGAGGCAAGCTTCTTGGTTCTACCCAGCTGGAATCTAACCCGCTGACCAATCTGCACAGTATCCGCGAGGTTTTTGGGAACGAGGAAATCAAACTCTCTATCAAGTTGGAGCAGGTCCGACTCAACAACTACGCGCGCGTAGTTGGCCATCTAGCGACCTGCTGCCTCGCGGAGCGCATCGGCACGATCGGTTCGCTCCCAAGTGAAGTCGGGAAGTTCACGACCGAAGTGTCCATAGGTGGCGGTCTTTGCGTAGATTGCTCGCTTGAGGTCAAGTTCGCGGATGATGGCGGCAGGCCTAAGGTCGAAAACGTTGTGCACCGCGCGTTCAATTGCCTGGGTATCTACCTTCTCGGTGCCAAAAGTCTCAACGAAAACTGCTACCGGTTTTGCAACGCCAATCGCATACGCAACCTGAATCTCTGCTTTGTCTGCCAGGCCAGCGGCGACAATGTTCTTTGCAACCCAGCGCATCGCGTAAGCAGCAGAACGATCAACCTTCGAAGGGTCTTTGCCGCTAAAGGCTCCGCCGCCGTGGCGAGCAATACCGCCATAGGTGTCAACCATGATTTTGCGACCGGTTAGGCCCGCATCTCCCTGGGGTCCACCGATAACAAAACGGCCCGAAGGGTTGATGAAGAATTTGGCTTCAGAGCTTTCAAGTCCTGATTCCCTAAGAATTGGTTGAATCACCTGCTCAAGCACGAGGTTAGCTAGATCGTCTTGAGAGATGTCTGGGTGATGCTGAGTTGAAAGTACGACTGTGTCGATAGACACTGGGGTGTTGCCGTCGTAGTTGACCGATACTTGCGCCTTACCGTCGGGACGAATCAATCCGTTGTTCAGTTCACGACGCAAGGTGCTAAGGCGTTCGGCGATTCTATGGGAGAGCAGAATCGGTGTTGGCATCAAGACTTTTGTCTCGTTGGTGGCGTAGCCAAACATCATGCCCTGATCTCCGGCACCCAGCTGGCTGTTTTCGTCTGAAGACCCCGCTCTGGATTCGAGTGCGGAATCAACACCGAAGGCGATGTCAGAAGATTGAGCGCCAATCGAGACCGAAACGCCGCAACTGTTGCCATCAAAGCCAATTTGCGACGAGTTGTAGCCGATGTCTACCAGCTTCTGCCTGACGAGCTGGGGAATGTCGACGTACCCACTAGTGGTCACCTCGCCAGCGACATGAACCAGGCCAGTGGTGACTAAGGTCTCAACTGCTACCCGGGCATCTGGATCCTGCTCGAGCATGGCATCAAGAATGGTGTCGGAGATTTGATCACAAATCTTGTCCGGGTGACCTTCGGTCACGGATTCCGAGGTAAATGTGCGTAGCGTCATGGCAAAAAGTCTAATCGCTGGTTACTGGGTTAGCCCAGCGACTAACTCAATAATCGATGCGCTGACTTGCGCTTTGGTTCCGCTTAGTTCAACCGCGTCATCTTTGGTGACGAATTGGACAAGCGTCTCTTGGTTACCAAGGGCTTCAAAGGAGTTTCCAATCACTGCGGTTACCGACTTGTCCCAGAGTTTGCCACGTGCGATTTCAATCAATCGCTCTTGAGTCTCTTCCGCCAGCGCAAAAGCGACGTGGATGGTGTTCGGGTGATTAGCCGCGTAGTTCGCAATCAAGTCCTTGGTAGGCGTCAGTTCAAGGTTCAGGCCGTTAGAACGCTTGAGCTTGCCAAGGTGAGGATTCTCAACCCTGAAGTCGGAAACAGCTGCCGCCATGATCATGATGTCGCATTCCAGGTCCATGGCTAGTTCAAGCTCGTCCACGCTGCCCACACGAGTCACCTCGATACCCTTGGGAAGAGCAAGATCAATGTTTGCGGCAATCAGGTGAACCAATGCTCCGGCATCTCGCGCAGCTTTGGCAATTTCAATGCCCATTCGTCCCGAGGATGAGTTACCGATGTATCGCACGGCGTCAATCGGCTCTCTGGTGCCTCCGGCCGTGACTATTACACGCCTACCTTTTAGTGCGAGGTCCTGAAGCGCAAAGGCGATGATGTCCTGAGTCTCTGGCAGTCTTCCAGGTCCAGAGTCATCTCCGGTTAGCCGACCTGTGCCAGGCTCCATGACTTTTACTCCCCTGGACTCAAGAGTTGCAACGTTTGCTTGGGTAGCTTCGTTCTGCCACATTTCTGTGTGCATGGCTGGGCAAACAATCACCGGGGCCTTAGATGCCAAAATTGCATTCAACATCAAATCATCAGCGATACCCGCTGCGTATCTTGCGATAAAGGATGCCGTAGCAGGGGCAATAAGAATCAGATCTGCCTGTTGCCCAAGCTCTACGTGCCTGACTTGAGCGACATCTTGATACATGTCGGTCTCAATGGCGTGGCCACTTAGAGATTCAAGGGTTGGTTTGCCGATAAAACGGAGCGCATTTTCAGTTGGAACGACTGTGACCTGGTGACCCAGTTCACTTAGGCCCCGGATAAGTCCGGCAGCCTTGTATGCAGCGATTCCGCCAGTAATGCCAAGCAGAATGCGCATGTTAGAAAATTAGTTAGCGGACTTCTTGATGAGCTTGCCCTCGTAAGCCTCGCGAAGCGCGATGCTAAGTGGCTTGTCATCAATCGAGGAGTCAACAAGAGGTCCTACGTAGTTGAACAGGCTTCCCTCGTGCAGGGCGCTGTAGTACTCGTTGATCTGTCGAGCACGCTTGGAAGCGAAGATTACAAGCTCGTAGTTTGAGCCAACCTTGCCCAGCAACTCGTCGATTGGTGGGTAAACAATTCCCTCAAGCTTGTCTTTCATGATCCTCTTTCAGCTTCGTGAACCAATTCTACGACCTGACGGGCGCAAGCCTCTAGGTCCAAATTGGTTAGTTGGTGGTCAAACTCCCCCGCAGCTGCAAGTTCCGTGCGGGCTGTTGTAAGTCTAGTTTGTATTTGCTCTTCTGTCTCTGTTCCTCTTGATCTCAGACGTCGTTCGAGCTCCTGAAAACTAGGCGGGTTGATAAAGATCATTAGAGCGCCAGGAATCTTCTCACTTACCTGGCGAGCACCCTGAAGGTCTATCTCAAGCAGCAAGTGCTTATCTAGCGCCGCTGCTCGAGTCAATTCATTCAGCGGAGTGCCGTATAGGTGCTTGCCGTGCACCTGAGCCCACTCGAGCATTTGCCCCTCGGCAATGAGTGTCTCAAAAGCCGCAGTGGAAACGAAGTTGTAGTGCACACCATCTACTTCACCGGCTCTAGGTTCGCGTGTGGTGGATGAAACTGAGAGCATGAAATCTGGGTAATTCTCCAGAATCCATTTCACAATTGAGCCCTTGCCGACTCCAGCAGGCCCAGCCAATACAACAAGGCTCATAGTTTTGCCTTTGCTTTATCGATTAGCTGACCTAACTGCTCCGGGCCGTTCTTTGTTAGCTCTCTAGACATTGTCGCTATAACTCGGGACGCCGATGCACCAAAGATTGATTTCACGTCCTCAAGTTTTGCCCCTTGAGCGCCGAAACCTGGTGCCAAGATCGGGATTGCTATGTCCTGTTCGGTGAGGAAGTCGATGCCAAAGTCCAACAGGTTCTGAGTAGCTCCAATAACAACACCCATCTCCCCCTGACCAATCTCTCTAGCGGAGTCAATCACTGTGCGTGAAACTGTGTGGTCTCCTATTAGCGCCTGCTGTAACTTCGCTGCCTCAGGATTGGAGGTTGCGGCAAGGACGAAAAGTCCCCCCTCAACATCCTGGGCATAGTTCAAAGTCTCCCGAAGTGATTCCGGACCAAGATAACCACTGACCGTCAGAGCATCAGATCGCAATGGCGAATCATCACCAAACCAAGCCGATGCATAACCCAGCATTGTGGAGCCAATATCACCGCGCTTGGCGTCCGCTATAACAAGTAATCCTGCGTCCTTAGCCTCACGAATAATCTCTTCAAGGGTCTGATAGCCAAGCGATCCGAATCTCTCAAAGAAGCCGACCTGAGGCTTTACGATCCCCAAACGCCCTTGAGCGCTATCGATGATTCGCAGACCGTACTCTCGAGCTCCAGCAGCAGAATCGGGGAGCTCCCAGTTGTCCAGCTCGCTCTCCGACGGGTCGATGCCAATGCAAATGGCAGAGTGAGCCGCCATTGCCTCTGCAAGCCTGAGAGAAAACTTAGCCACTGATCATTGCCTTTCGCTCACGCGCATATTCTTGCAGTGGCTTGACCTTGAATTTACCTTCGCGGATAACTTCGAAGGACCCGATTGCCGCGCTTAGCTGAGCCGCGGTTGTGAAGATTGGCTTATCGGCCGCGGTTGTAGCCGCTCTAATCTCATAGCCATCGATGCGAGCATCGGCGCCGCTAGGCGTATTGACCACTACATCAACCTCACCGGCAGTGATCATGTCCACGATTGAGCGCTGCCCAGCCGAAGCCTTAGAGTGCTTGATCACTGCTTCCGCGACGATTCCGTGTCTTCCGAGCATCTTTGCGGTTCCCTCGGTGGCCAAGATTCGGTAACCAAGTTGGGAGAGACGCCTCACAGGCAGAAGCAACTGCGGCTTGTCTCGGTCTGCAACGGATACGAAAACCGTGCCGCTGAGTGGAAGAGCTGAACCAGCTCCTGCTTGGCTCTTTGCGAAAGCAGTTGGGAAGTCAACATCGATTCCCATCACCTCACCGGTTGAGCGCATTTCTGGACCCAACAGCGAATCAACAAATCGACCATCCTTGGTAGCAAAACGCTTGAATGGAAGCACCGCTTCCTTCACTGAAATCGGAGTCCCCACCGGTAGGTGCTTTCCGTCCTGAGCCGGCAGGTGACCCTCGGCGACCAACTTCTTGATGCTCCAACCTGCCATCACCAAAGAGGCGGCCTTCGCCAAGGTTATGCCCAGGGCTTTTGACACAAACGGCACAGTTCGGGATGCGCGTGGGTTGGCTTCAAGTACATAAAGCACATCTGATGCGAGAGCGAATTGGACATTGATGAGGCCTCTTACCTGAAGCCCCCTTGCAATCTCCTCGGTCGCTTTGGCAACTCGGTCAATCTGGGTTTCACTCAGGGTAATCGGTGGCAGGGTACAGCTCGAGTCACCAGAGTGGATACCGGCCTCTTCGATGTGTTCCATAACTCCACCGACAAAGAGCTGCTCGCCATCGAAGATGGCATCGATGTCAATCTCGATTGCATCATCGAGGAAACGGTCGACCAACAACGGGTGCTCGGCATCTACAAGGGCATGGTTGGCGATTCGGTCAAAGTAACCTTGCAGAGTCTTCTCGTCGTAGACGATTTCCATGCCGCGACCACCCAGCACAAATGATGGTCGTACCAGTACTGGATAACCAATGCGGTTCGCGACAACGACTGCCTCTTCCAAGTTAGTTGCAATGCCATTGGCAGGTGAACGCAGTCCGGCAGCATCAAGGATTTGCTGGAACTGGCCGCGCTCTTCAGCCTGATCGATTGACTCAGGGGTCGTTCCAAGGATTGGTATGCCGTAGGACTTGAGTCCCTTTGCAAGACCCAAGGCTGTCTGTCCACCCAGTTGAACCATGACCCCAAGTAGCTCTCCGGACTGAGACTCAGCGTGAATTACTTCGAGAACATCCTCGAGAGTGAGAGGTTCGAAGTAAAGCCGATCTGAGGTGTCGTAATCGGTCGAGACGGTTTCAGGGTTGCAGTTGATCATGATGGTCTCGTAACCCGCATCACGAAGCGCAAAAGCGGCGTGAACGCAGCTGTAGTCAAACTCAACACCCTGACCGATGCGGTTTGGACCACTGCCGATGATCACTATCTTTTGCCGATCCGAAGGCATCACCTCAGTCATTTGCTCGTATGAGCTGTAGTGGTAAGGAGTAAGGGCAGGGAACTCCCCCGCACAGGTGTCGACTGTTTTGAACACGGGCCTAAGCTCCAGGCTGTAACGAAATTCCCGAACTTCCTTCTCGGTTAGTCCCCTAATCTGGCCGATTTGAATGTCGGAGAAGCCGTGCTGTTTGGCACGCTTTAGCGCATCTTTGTCTAATGAATCGAGTTCCTTTAGCCAAGCAGCGATCTCGTTGATCAGAACGATTTGGTCGATAAACCAAGGGTCGATCTTGGTGGCCTCGAACGCCTGCTCCGGTGATACTCCTAGTCGCAGTGCCTGCTGCAGCTGAACCACACGTTCATCGGTAGGGGTCTTGATTTTCTCGAGTAGCTCTGCTGCCGAATGGGCTTGCGGTCCCCAGTGGAAAGAGCTGCCGCGCTTTTCCAGAGATCTCAGAGCCTTTTGCAAAGCCTGGGTGAAGGTTCTACCGATAGCCATCGCTTCACCAACACTCTTCATGGTGGTGGTGAGCGTCGGGTCAGCGGCTGGGAACTTCTCAAAGGCAAAGCGTGGGGCCTTCACGACGATGTAGTCCAGGGTTGGCTCGAATGATGCCGGCGTAACTCCGGTGATGTCATTTGGAATTTCATCCAGGGTGTAGCCGATAGCAAGCTTCGCTGCAATTTTTGCGATCGGGAAACCAGTCGCCTTTGAAGCAAGTGCTGAGGATCTTGATACACGAGGGTTCATTTCGATGACGATGATTCGACCATCGACCGGGTCAACCGCAAATTGAATGTTGCAGCCTCCGGTGTCAACTCCAACCGCGCGGATGATATCAATCGAGATGTCGCGAAGCCTTTGGTACTCACGGTCCGTCAATGTCATAGCCGGGGCGACGGTGATCGAGTCCCCGGTGTGCACGCCAACCGGATCAAAGTTCTCGATTGAACAAACCACAACCGTGTTGTCGTGTCTGTCACGCATCAGCTCGAGTTCATACTCTTTCCACCCAAGAATCGATTCCTCAAGAAGGACCTCAGTGGTCGGCGAAGCTTGCAAGCCCGCTCCCGCGATACGCCTTAGGTCAGTCTCGTTATAGGCAAAACCAGAACCCAAGCCACCCATTGTGAAGCTCGGGCGAACAACTACCGGGTAACCGAGTTGGTTCGCTCCATCGATAACTTCTTCGATGGTATGGGCTATAACGCTCTTTGCAACATCTGCGCCGCAATCAAGAACGAGTTGTTTGAAAATCTGGCGGTCTTCTCCGGCATTAATTGCAGCTACGTTTGCTCCAATTAGTTCAACGCCGTACTTCTCGAGTGAACCACGGGCATGAAGAGCCATCGCGGCATTCAGTGCGGTCTGCCCACCAAGGGTAGGCAAGATTGCGTCCGGCCTCTCCTTTTCAATGATTGCCTCGATAACCTCTGGGGTGATGGGCTCAATGTAGGTGGCGTCAGCGAAGTCTGGATCGGTCATGATCGTCGCTGGGTTTGAGTTGATCAGGATTACCCTGATGCCCTCCTCTTGAAGCACTCGGCAGGCTTGCGTTCCCGAGTAGTCAAACTCGCATGCCTGGCCGATGACAATGGGGCCGGAACCGATTACCAATACGGATTTAATATCGCTGCGCTTTGGCATTAGCGGTTCTCCTCAACCATTCGAACAAACTTGTCGAAGAGGTAGTGGCTGTCGTGTGGACCAGCTGCTGACTCCGGGTGGTACTGAACCGAGAATGCAGGAATGTCGACACACTCAAGGCCTTCGACAACCTGGTCGTTTAGTCCCCGGTGGCTTACGCGGACCTTCCCAAAGCCCTGTGGTGAGTCTTGTTCATCGCCATCCACTCGCACTGCAAAGCCGTGGTTGTGTGCGGTTACTTCGACACGCCCTGTCTCGGCCCGCATTACAGGCTGGTTGATACCGCGATGTCCGAAGGCCAGTTTGTAAGTCTCGAATCCAAGAGCTCTACCTAGCAGCTGATTTCCGAAGCAGATGCCGAAGAACGGAATACCGCGCTTGAGCACCTCCCTGAGCATCTCAACCTGAGAGCCGCTGGCCTGAGGGTCACCCGGTCCGTTTGAGAAGAAAACTGCATTCGGCTTACCGGCCAGAATCTCATCCGCTGAGGAATCGGCTGGGTGCACCTCGACCTCAAGACCTCGTTCTGCAAGGTGCTCGATTGTCGAGCGCTTGATTCCAAGATCCAAAATGGCAACCTTGCCAATACGGTTTCCAATCGCAGGAACCGAGTAAATCTCCTTGGTGGTCACCTGGTTGCTAAAGCTCGCTCCCTTCATCTCCGGAGCCGCGGAAACTCTCGCCACCATCTCGGACTCTCCGGTTATCGCATCGCCGGAGAAGATTCCTGCGCGCATCGCTCCAGAGTCGCGAATCTGCAGTGTGATTGCTCTGGTGTCTACATTGCTGATTCCAACGATGTTCTGCTCGACTAGGTCTTGGACTAGATCGCGCTCGGCACGGAAATTACTAGACATCCTGGAGGGTTCACGAACGACGTAACCTGCAACCCAGATCTGGCTTGATTCCTCATCACGCTGGTTGGTCCCCACTATTCCGATATGCGGTGCTGTTTGAAGAACAATTTGACCTGCGTAGGAAGGGTCGGTAATCGTCTCCTGGTAGCCGGTCATTCCGGTCGCAAAGACCAGTTCGCCTAAGGTTTGCCCTTTGGCGCCGCAGCTCTCCCCCTCGAAGATCAGTCCATTTTCTAGAACCAGATAGGCCTTATCCAATTTGCGCTCCAATCAATTGCAAAATCTTTTCCTCAAACTCTTTGCGCTCTTGCGGTTGGGTGAATCTAAAGTGCGTGATGACTCTTGTCTCTCCAAGTGACCAGTGGATAGCGGTCAATCCTGACTTCTCCACCGCCTTGTCGATAGTCGCTGTGGCAGCCTCAAGAAGATGCAGGTCCTTACGAGGAATCAGGAAGCTCTCCTCACCGGCTCGGACAACCGATACACCTGCCGAATCCACGGCAAGCTTGGCGTTTCCCCGCATTCCTAAGCCATAGGCCCAGATTCGATCCAGGCGGGCCTGCTCAAACACGGTAGATACGTAAAGGGCGGAGAAATCTCCCTGCGAATTTGCCGGCAAGGGCGTAGAGATGGACTGCTCTTGAATCCTTCGCTTTTTCCTGGTACTCAGCCAAACACTCATCGCAATCACCGCTACTAATGAGATAGCCAAAAAACCAATCAGCTCGCGAGTCATTCTTGCTCCTGGAGTTCCGAGTTTTTGACAGTAAATCTGCCCTGGAAAATGGTGTGAACAAGCTGTCCCGGCAGCGTGACACCGGCGAAGGGGTTGTTTATGCTCTTCGAGTTAGTCTGGCTTTCAATAACCCGCTTTACAGTCGGGTCAATCAGGGCGATGTTTGCAACCGCACCAACGCTTAATGTTCCTTGATTCTCAAGACCCGCAATCTGTGCGGGCCTGGTGCTGAGGACATGCGCGAAACGTTCCCAGCTTGCGCCACCTTGGATCAGCACCTCTTGCAACACGGATGCCGCGTGCTCAAGACCAACCATTCCAAAGGCGGCGTTCTGCCACTCACACTCTTTCTTCTCTCGAGAGTGCGGGGCATGGTCCGTTCCAAGCACATCGATCGTGCCATCAAGAAGCGCTTCACGTAGCGCCAGAGTGTCCTCAAGTTTTCTAAGCGGAGGATTCACTTTGTAGACAGAGTCGTAGCCTCGAACCAGCTCCTCGGTCAGCAGCAGGTGATGCGGGGTAACTTCCGCGGTGATGTCTATACCTCGAGCTTTAGCCCAGCGAACCACCTCAACAGCACCCGCGGTAGTGAGGTGGCAGATGTGAAGTCGTGATCCTGTTTGCTCAGCCAACTCTGCATCTCGCTTGATGATTGCTTCTTCTGCTTGGGCGGGCCACCCAGCCATTCCCAATTCAGTCGCGAGAGCTCCGGCGTTCATCTGAGCACCAACAGTCATGGTCGGGTCCTGTGCGTGCTGTGCAATCACAGCATTGAATGCCTTGACAGCTACTAGGGCCTTACGCATCAGGTCCTCATCGAAGACACATACGCCGTCATCACTAAACATTCGAACCTTGGAGCGCGATTCAGAAAGACCTTTGATGTCCGATAGTTCAACTCCCGCAAGACCCTTGGTAACAGCGCCAATTGGTTGCACCTCGACAAAGCCTGCTTTTACACCCGATTCCAGAATGAAATCAGCGATCTCGGCTTTGTCGGTGACTGGATTGGTGTTAGCCATCGCCATTACAGCTGTGTAGCCGCCGGCAGCCGCGCTTCTGCTACCACTGAGGATTGTCTCGCTCGCTTCAAATCCTGGCTCGCGCAGGTGAGTGTGGACATCAACGAAACCGGGAAGAGCTTGCAACCCAGAGCAGTCAATTCCCGAACCCGAAACAGAGCCGATTTGGGAGATGCGACCGTTCTCGATCTCAATGTCAGCGCCAGAGCCGTTTGGAAGAGTGAGGTTCTTCAGAATCAAAGATGTCATAGCTGCTCCCCGCTCAGACAGCGGTAGAGCACTGCCATTCTTACCGCGACGCCGTTTGAAACCTGGCGAAGAACCTGAGACCTTGGGTCATCTGCAGCCTCAGATGAAATCTCGAAACCTCTGTTCAAAGGTCCTGGATGAAGAATCAAGGAGTTCTTGCCGACCATGTTCAAACGATCACCCTCGAGGCTCCAAGCTTTGGAATAGGCCTCGGTTGAGCTAAAGAACTCCCCCTGCATTCGCTCCTTTTGAACGCGCAACATCATCACCACATCAGGCTTGCTGCTCAGAGTCTCTTCAAAAGAGTTGCTTACGATGGCGCCCATCTCTTCGACGCCAAATGGTATGAGGGTCTGAGGTCCCGCCACCGTGACACTTGCACCCAATAGCTTCAGAAGCAGAATGTTTGATCTTGCGACTCTGCTGTGGCGGATATCTCCAACTATTAGGACCTTGAGTCCGGATAGGTCCTGGGTGAGGCCAAAGCCCTGTCGAATAGTCAGAGCGTCGAGTAACGCTTGGGTGGGGTGTTCATGAGAGCCATCCCCCGCGTTGATTACGCTGGCGGAAATCCAATTCTGCTCAGCAAGCAACTTGGGCGCTCCTGATAGCGGATGCCTAATGACAATCGCGTCTGCTCCTAGGGCTTCGAGTGTCTGGGCGGTGTCCTTTAGTGACTCCCCCTTAGAAACCGAGGATGTATCGGCTGAGAAGTTGATCACGTCCGCACTCAGTCTCTTTGCAGCAACCTCAAAACTGATGCGGGTGCGGGTGCTGTTCTCAAAGAATAGGTTCACAACTGTTTTGCCCCTAAGGGCTGGGAGCTTCTTTACCTCTCGATCATTTACCTGAGACAGCTGCTGCGCATTGTCCAGAAGAGAGATTGCAGAGTCTCTAGTGAGCTCGCGGATCGAAGTCAGGTTTTTCATTAGCTAATCACCACCTGATCGTGACCGTCGGTTGGGCTAAGCAGGACCCTGACACGCTCGGATTTAGCGGTCGGCAAGTTCTTCCCTACAAAGTCGGGCCTTATCGGAAGTTCACGGTGGCCTCGGTCAACTAACACGGCGAGTTTGACCTGTCTTGGCCGTCCGAAGTCAGTTATGGCATCAAGCGCTGCTCGCACAGTTCTTCCCGAGTAGAGCACGTCGTCGACTAGGACGACCACCTTGTCGGTGATTCCACACTCTGGAATTGATGTCGTCTGAATCTTGCGCTCCGCTTTGGTTGCATCATCTCGGTACATGGTGATGTCCAAAACGCCGCAATTGGGTTGATAATCGGGTTCAATTTGACCAAGTAGAGAGCTGATTCTCTCCGCAAGGTACTTGCCGCGGGTTGGGATGCCGAGAAGCACCAGGTCCTGAGGACCTTCGTTAGCTTCGAGAATTTCATGAGCAATGCGCTTTAGGGCCCGATCAATGTCGGGCGAATCGAGTACGACGCGCTCTTGCATTTGCAGCCCTTCTTCGCCTCACAGGACGAATTTAAAGGTGGTTTCCTGGAAGAGTATACAGCTATTAGAGAGCTTGGCGACCTTTAGCAAGGCGTGCCAAAACACCATTTATAAACTTTGGCGATTCATCGGTTGACAGTTCCCCAGCAAGGCTGACTGCTTCTGAGATCGCCACTTCGTTTGGAACCTCACTGTTGTGCAGAATCTCCCACGCTGCCATGCGCAAAATTGCTCGGTCGACAGCAGGCATGCGATCTAGCGACCAATTGTCCGCGAGCATTTGGATCTCGGAATCGATTTGGTAGGCGTTCTCAAGGTAGCCGGTTACAAGCATCTCCGCGTAGTCGAAAATCGCTTGCTGGTTTTGACGATCAAGTAGTTCAACCTCAGTCTGCCTCAGAAGCTCTAGCGCCTCTTCGCCACGAACATCTGACGCATACAGAGCATCGAGAGCGCGCTTCCGTGCTTTTGTTCTAGCGCTCACCTATTCGCTCGCGCGACCAAGGTAGTCACCGGTTCTGGTGTCCACCTTTACTCTGGTGTTGTTCTCGATGAACAGTGGGACCTGAATCTGGTAGCCGGTCTCTAAAGTTGCAGGCTTTGTGCCACCTGTTGAGCGGTCGCCCTGCAGACCAGGCTCGGTGTAGGTGATCTCGAGCACGACCGACGGCGGAAGTTCGACATACAACGGTGAACCCTCGTGAAGTGCGACGGTCGCCATCTGGTTTTCAAGCAAGTAGTTCGCAACATCTCCAACGGTTTCAGTTGCAATGGTGATTTGGTCGTAGGTGGTGTTATCCATAAAGACGTAGCCGGTGCCATCGTTGTACAGGTACTGCATGTCACGGCGATCTACGGTTGCGGTCTCAATCTTTGCGCCAGCGTTGAAGGTCTTCTCAACAACCTTGCCGGAAAGCACATGGCGCATCTTTGTGCGAACAAAAGCTGGGCCCTTTCCAGGCTTTACGTGCTGAAACTCGATTACCGACCACAGCTGACCTTCCATGTTCAGGACCATGCCGTTTTTTAGATCGTTTGAGGTTGCCATTTTTCTCCTTGATAAACCTGTGAAATTCTAGTTGCGAGTAAGTTGCTGCAGCGCCAAAAGGTAACTATCGGCTCCGAAACCGGCAATAACTCCGCTTGCAACTGCTGAGATGACGCTGTTGTGACGGAAAGTCTCTCGGGCATGCGGGTTGGAGATGTGGACCTCAATGAGCCTCGAACGATTCTTTAGCATGGCGCAGGCGTCGCGAAGAGCATATGAATAGTGCGTGAAGGCCGCTGGGTTCAAGATGACGTCTGCCTTCTCATCGAAGGCTTGGTGTAACCAGGAGATTAGTTGATCCTCGCTGTTGCTCTGTCCGAAGACGAAATCCACCTGTGGCGCTTGCTTGCGCATCTTCGCTTCGATGTCTGCAAGGTTCATGGTGCCGTACACCTCTGGCTCGCGTGCACCAAGCATATTTAGGTTCGGACCATTTAGGACGTATATCTTGCTCATGGGTAAACGCTATTCCACAATCGACTGAAATGCAGTGAACAGTAGTTCCGGAGTTGGAGCGCTGAGAATTCCTGGCTTACCAATTCCATCTAGCACAACGAATCTCAGGGAGCCTGCTCGACTCTTCTTATCTCGCTGCATAGTTGCCAAAAGCTGATCCCAGCGATCCGCTCGATAAGTCATAGGAAGACCCAATTTCAAAAGCACCGAGCGGTGTCTTTCGACATCGGATTCTTTTAGGCGACCACTGAGCATTGATAATTCGGCAGCAAAAACCATTCCAATCGCTATTGCGGCTCCGTGGCGCCACTTATAGCGCTCGGCGTGCTCGATTGCGTGACCAAGAGTGTGACCGTAGTTCAAAAACTCACGCTGCCCGGCCTCTTTGAAATCTGCGGTGGTGACCTGCTCTTTGATGGCTACTGAGCGAGAGATGATTTCAGCAAATACATCGCTCTTTATGTCCGTAGCCTCATCCGATCCCTCTACAGCCTCAAGAATCCAGGGGTCGGAGATAAAGCCATATTTCACAACTTCTGCCATGCCAGCCAATAGCTCATTGCGGGGCAGCGTCACCAGGGTGTCAAGATCGATGATTACTCTATGCGGGAGGTGAAATATACCTACTAGGTTCTTACCCTCAGAGGTATTGATGCCTGTCTTGCCACCGATAGCTGCATCCACCATTCCCAAAAGCGTGGTTGGAATCAGAATTGACCTGATACCGCGAAGCCAAGTTGCGGCTACAAAGCCGGCTAAATCGGTTGTCGAACCTCCACCGATTCCAACGACTGCATCATTGCGGTGAAAGTCGGCTTGACCCATTACCTGCCAGCAAAACGTAGCTACCTCGATGCGTTTGGCATCCTCTTCGTTTGGCACCTCGACGACCAAGGCTTCGAATCCCTTTGCGCGGAGGTCCTCCTGAACCAGCAACGCAGTCGCACTAAGTGCTTGCGGGTGCAGGATGAGTACTTTCTTCACCCCGTCTAGCGAGTTGCCAACTTCAGAAAGCAATGATCTACCGATTATCGATGTCATTTGCTTGCCTCTTGCTTGAGTTGAGAGATAAGTGCCTTAATTGGCCTTCCACCTGTGAAGACCGTAACAGTCGCACACTGCTCGTATAAAGCCTTACGCTCTAAGTAGATGGCATCCCAGCGCTCCGGGTTGTCCTTGAGAAGCGGTCGTTTACTCAGATTAATCTTGTCCAGCACATGCTCGCTTGCGGTGTCGAGAAAAACTGTTCGGTAGCCAGCGAGCAGTCTTCGATTCTCTTCGCTAAGCACAATGCCGCCCCCGGTGGCAATTACTCCACCATTTGCTAGGGCTTTGATCAAGGCACTGGTTTCGAGGGTCCTGAAGTGCGCCTCACCAAATTTTGCGAAAATTTCGACGATGGATCCGTGTTCTTTAGCCACTAGTTTGTCGGTGTCTGCGAACGGGACCTCTAGCTCCTTGGCAAGTTTCTTACCGAGAGTTGTTTTCCCTGAACCCATCGGTCCAATCAGGATCAAGGTATCCACTAGGGCTGCGCGATACGGGACTTTAGAACCTCAGGAATACTCTCGAGGTAAGAGGTTAGATTGCGCTTAGTCTCGTTGACTGAATCGCCTCCGAACTTCTCCAACACAGAGTTAGCAACCACTAGGGCAACCATTGCCTCTACAACAACACCCGCGGCTGGAACTGCACAAACGTCGGATCTTTGGTGGTGAGCGGTGGCGGCGTCGCCGGTTGAGGTGTCAATAGTTTGCAGGGCCTTAGGGACGGTGCTAATTGGCTTCATTCCCGCGCGCACTCGGATAACTTCGCCGTTGGACATGCCGCCTTCAATGCCACCGGCTCGGTCTGTAATTCTGTGGACCGAACCATCCTCGCGAATCATTTCATCGTGAGCCACACTGCCGCGACGCTTGGTGGTTTCTAGACCATCGCCAATCTCAACAGATTTCATGGCCTGAATGCCCATCACAGCGGCTGCCAACTGCGCATCGAGTCTTCGATCCCAGTGCACATATGACCCAAGTCCAGGAGGGCAGCCATAAACCAGCGTCTCTGTAACGCCACCGATGGTGTCCCCGGATGAATGGCAGTCATCGATTTCTGCAATCATCGCCGCGCTTGCGTCCTTGTCGAAGCAGCGGACTGCATTTTCGTCCAAAGAATTGTTGTCGCTTGGTCTCGGAAGGGTCGTGCTGTTATTCAGCGCCGTGCCAATGGCAACGGTGTGGGTTACCAACTCGATTCCGAGCTCGCTTAGGAAGTTCTTGGCTATCTGGCCTAATGCAACTCTGGTTGCGGTCTCGCGTGCCGATGCACGCTCCAGCACGGGTCGCGCCTCGTCAAAACCGTACTTCTGCATTCCGGTGAAATCCGCATGGCCAGGTCTTGGCCTAGTTAGAGGTGCTCCCCTAGCCCCGGTTAGTTCGTCTGCTTCAATTGGAGCCGCAGACATAACGGTTTCCCATTTTGGCCATTCGGTGTTCGCGATGCGAACGGCAATAGGACCACCCTGGGTAAGCCCGAATCGAATACCAGAGGATAGTGTTACCTGGTCCTGTTCGAATTTCATTCGAGCACCACGGCCATAACCGAGACGTCTTTGGGAAAGAGCCTCTTGGATATCGCTTGCCAGAACCGGCACGCCAGCAGGCATACCCTCAATGACACCAATGAGTTCAGGGCCATGAGATTCCCCGGCAGTAATCCAGCGCAACATCTGTCTATTTTGCCATGTCTAGAGCGCTGCGGATAGCTAAGACCAATTCTTTCTCGCCTGAAAGTGGCTCAGAGAGATCATTTCCCGCAAACAGGCGCTGCTGGCCAACCGCCTGCCAAATCAACATTTCGAGTCCAGAGACTGTGTTTTCCAAACCCCACAGCTTGGCTGCTTTAGAGGGCCACGGGTCGTAAGCGACGTCTAGAAGAAGGCCATTTGGCTTAGCCGAGAGAGTAACTATGTGCTCATCAAGTCCATGCGGTGGCAGGGTAGATATGACCAGATCTGCCTTTACCGCTTTGTGAAGCAAAGGCTCAAAGTCAATTTCATACTCTGCGGTCAACTGCTTGATTGCAGCTGAGTTGCGTCCCCAAACGGACACATTCTTGCCCAGCTCCTGCATCGCGACGATGGCGCTTCTCGCGGTCGCACCTGTGCCGAGAACTGAGACCGACTTGAACTTTTTGGTTGAAAGCGCGCTCTGGATGCCGAACACATCTGTGTTGTAGGCATCCCAACCCGATTCAGTTCGTATCAGAGTGTTTGCAGCTTGGCTTGCAATCGCGATGGAGTCCGCCCGCTCTGCCAGGTTAAGGGCTTGCTCTTTAAGTGGCATAGTGACGCTGTATCCCACAAAGTCGATCGGCTGAGTCGATAGGAATTGCTCCAGATTGTCTGCGACTTCAAAGGAACCGTATTCACTCTGGACACCTAAGAAATTGAAGGCAGCGTTGTGGATGGCGGGAGACTTTGAGTGAGTGATTGGTGATCCAAGCACTGCGTAGCGATTAGTCATTCCACTCCGGATTCTCGCGCAACCAGGAGTAGAACTCCTGCGCTGCCTTGTCATGCTCAGCAACAGTCTCACTGAACTTGGTCTCACCGGTCTTTAGGTTGACAGTGACAAAGAACAACCAATCACCGTCGGCCGGTCGAAGAGCGGCCTCGATGGCCAGCTCTCCCGGGTTTGAAATCGGGCCAGCAGGTAGGCCTTGGTAGACGTAGGTGTTGTAGGGATTTCTATCAGCACGCTGGGCATCGGTGGTGGTAACGGTGGTTCCGTTTGTTCCATAGCTCACGGTGGCATCAGATTGCAGCAACATGTCAATCGCAAGCCTGTTCTGGAACACTCTTGAGACCTTGAAGAAGTCCTCGGTGAGGCGTGCCTCAACCTGAATTAGAGCAGCCAGGCTCATCAACTCCAGTGAGTCTTTGAGTGTGACATCGTATTGCGCCAGCTCTGCTTCGGTGCGATCAACCATGGCATTGATAACCGTTTCAGCGCTCACGCCAGGGTCAAAGGTGTACGTGGCGGGAAACAGGTAACCCTCGGCGTTGAGTGCATCAGATGGTAGCCGTCCCATGATCCCCTCGATGGCCAAGACTATGTCTTCCTCATCAAGATTCAGATCTGTGACCAACTGCGGGACGATTTCTCGAATTCGAAATCCCTCGGGGATTGTGCTCTGCACAACAACGCGATTCTTTCCTTCGATAAGTATTTCCAGGGCACGCTTGCCAGAAAGTTTCGTCGGGAATTCGTAGGTGCCTGGGAAAATAGTGAAGTCGGTGGTGAGCATGTCCCGGTAAATAGCGTCAAAGCTCAAAATTATGTCTGCATCAACCATTTTGCGAGCAACGGCTGCTCCATCATCGCCAGCTTCAATCACGATCGAGGTTGGAGCACCTGGCTCCCCCGAATAATCGGCTACCTGGAAACGAGAAATGAAATCTCTAATCGAATCGGTTGCGAAGGACGCTATCCCACCAACGATTCCGACTAATACCAGAAGCGCGAGCGAGCCAAACAGCAGCCTCCGGCGCTTTGATTGGCTATCGGTCTGTGATGTCTTCAAGTGCGACTCCCGCTAAGCTCCCACGCTCTGAGTTCAGAGCAAAGTCCAGAATAAGTGCAGCTGCCTGCGCATCGATGTATTCACGGGACTCTTTCACCTTCTTGCCAGATGAATGCAACATCTGCTGAGCGGATTTGGTAGTCAGTCGCTCATCGATCATCCGCACTGTGACACCCTGACCGGACAATTGCTTGGCGAAATCAATTGCACTTTGTGTTGAGGCAGTGAAGTCGCCCTTGAGGTTAAGAGGTAGTCCGACATAGATCGTCGTCACTTGCTTCTCGGCGGCTATTTCAATGACGCGAGTAGCCGCATTGTCTGCGGCTGAAATGCTCTCAAGAGGAAGAGCGAGCGTCCCCTCGCTTACAGCCACTCCGATTCGAGTGCTTCCGACATCGATAGCGAGACGACGGCTCACTTTATTGAGGCAACCGCTTCTTGGATGGCCTGCGCAAGTTTCGAAGAGTCCGAGCCTCCACCTTGAGCGAAGTCGGCCTTACCGCCGCCACCGCCACCGAGAACAGCGGCTGCGATCTTGGCAAGTTCGCCAGCGCGCACTCCTTGCTGTTGCGCTGAAGGGCCAGATGCAATCATCACAAGAGGCTTCTCGGAAATGATGGCACCGAGAATAACAACTGAATCAGAACCAAGATCACTGGCTACGGCCGTAGTCAATCCCCTGAGTTGGTCGGCATTGACTTCGGAAGTAATAGCAGTTGCAACGACATTTAGGCCAGCAACCTTTGTTGCTTCAGCAGCAAGCTTGGGAACCAGCTGCATTGCCTGAGCTGATTCGAGTTCTGCGATGCGCTTCTGTGCTGACTTGAGCTCATCCAATGCGTCCGCAATACTAGCCTCAAGTTCAGTCGCTGGAGCTTTCAGGCTTGCTGCAAGCCTTCTAGTGAGCTCACGCTCAGCGGTCAGGGCTCTGAGAGCATCAATACCAACCAGAGCTTCAATTCTTCTTGAACCAGAGCCAACAGAGGACTCCGAGGTCACTGAAACCAAGCCAATTTGAGAAGAGCGCATTACGTGAGTACCACCACAGAGTTCGCGGGACCAAGGCCCACCAACCTGAACGACTCGGACATCCTCGTCATAGGTTTCGCCAAACAGCGCAATAGCGCCCCACTCGCGAGCAGCGGATAACGGCATGTATTGCGCGCTGACTGCTAGGTCTGCCCTGATCGCGAGGTTTGAAACCTCTTCAATCTCTGACTTGGTCTCATCAGACAGCGATTGTGTCCAAGAAAAGTCGAGCCTCATGTAACCAGGACGGTTGTAAGAACCTGACTGCAGCGCTTCTGGGCCAAGAACTTGCCTGAGGGCTGCGTGAATAACGTGAGTAGCGGAGTGAGCCTGTGCTGCACCTAAACGCCAGTCTGCGTCGACGATGGCCTGCGCGTCGCTACCGACAGCGACCTCACCAGAGACCACACGAACCTTGTGTGAGAACAATCCCTTTACCGGCTTCTGGACATCCAGAACCTCAAGTTCAAATCCATCTCCGACTATCCAGCCAGCGTCTGCCGCCTGTCCACCGGACTCGGCATACAGAGTGGTTCTATCAAGGAAAACTTCGCCTAGTTGACCCTTGGCTAGAGCTGGCACCGAATCACCCTCGCGGATCATTCCAAGCACCTTTCCGGTTGTCTTTAGAGCGTCATAGCCAAGGAATTGGGTTTCACCGAGACTTCTAAACTCGCTATAAACCTGAAGGCCTGCGCCGCCGGTCTTCTTGGATTTAGCGTCCTGCTTCGCTCGGTCTTTTTGCCCTGTCATGAGGTTGTTGAATTCATCACGATCAACCGACAGGCCGTTCTCCTCTGCAATTTCGACGGTCAAGTCGATTGGGAAGCCGTAGGTGTCGTGAAGTAAGAAAGCGGTCTCTCCGCTAAGAGAACCAGTGGCTACTGAGATTGCCTCTGAAAGCACAATCAGTCCGGTGTCCAGGGTCCTACTGAAACCTAGTTCCTCGGCGATGGCTGCTCTGAGGACCCTCGGGAAGTTCTCCTCGAGATCTGGGTAGGCCTCAACCATTGCGTTCTTGCTTGTGGTGAGTAGCTCTTCAAAACAAGGCTTCTGGACACCCAGTAAGCGCAATGAGCGAACAGAACGTCTAAGTAGGCGCCTAAGAACGTACCCGCGACCCTCGTTGGAAGGTGAGACGCCGTCAGACATAAGCATCAGAGCAGATCTAATGTGGTCGGCGATTACACGCATCCGGATGTCATCTAGTTCCAAGGAGCCATACTTCTTGCCGGAGAGCTTGGCGGACAGATCGATTAGGGGCTTGACCTGGTCAATCTCGTAGATGTTTTCAACGCCCTGCAATAAGAAGGCAACTCGCTCGAGACCCATACCGGTGTCGATGTTCTTCTTTGGCAGATCTCCAAGGATTTCAAAGTGATCCTTAGTTCCACCATCGGCACGTTCGTACTGCATGAAAACAAGGTTCCAGATCTCGATGTAGCGATCTTCGTCTGCCTCAGGACCACCTTCGATGCCATACTCAGGCCCGCGGTCATAGTAGATCTCGGAGCAAGGACCAGCTGGACCACGCTGACCGGTTGACCAGTAGTTGTCACGCATGCCGCGGCGCTGAATGCGCTCACGTGGAATAGACGACTGCTCTAGCCAATAGCCAATCGCTTCATCATCATCGTTATAGACAGTTACCCAAAGACGTTCCGGGTCAAAACCTAAGCCACCCTCTTCTAAAGTACCTGTCAATAGCTCCCAGGCGAAGCCGATTGCTTCCTTCTTGAAGTAATCGCCAAATGAAAAATTTCCATTCATCTGGAAGAAGGTGCCGTGACGAGTGGTCTTACCCACCTCATCAATGTCAAGGGTTCTTACACACTTTTGAACGCTTGTCGCGCGTGAGTATGGAGCCGGAAGCACGCCGGTCATGTATGGGATAAATGGAACCATTCCAGCAACCACAAACATCAAAGTTGGGTCTTGGCTGATCAGCGGCGCGCTTGGAACAACGGTGTGACCCTTCTTCTCGAAGTAGTCAAGCCACCGCCGTTTGATTTCGGCAGTCTTCATGGTGCTTATTTCTTAGCTGGAGCGCGCTTTGCCGCTGGCTTAGCCACTGGCTTCTTGGCAGCTGGTTTCGCAACTGGCTTCTTGGCGGCAGTTTTTGCTGGGGTCTTTTTTGCTGCAGCACGCGCTGCTGGGGCCTTGGCGACTGGAGTGCTTAGTTCTGCCTCGCGCTCCTGGTAGCCAGCCGCTACGGCCTGGCTGAAGTCTTTTGCGGCGGCAATTGCCTCATCAAGCGCAAGCTGCGCCTTTGGGTTGTCGCGAAGTTGAACAACGGCAAGTGCACCAAGGCCTAGCCCTGCTGCGAACCATCCGAGTCTTGACATTTCTACCTCCGTTTTCCAAGGACCGAGAAGAGTCCCTTGGTGACACCGAAAAGTTTAGTAAGGGGTGCTCCAACTGAAGCTGTGAACACTGCAACCAGGGAGTTGATGTTCTCGGTTACCTGCTCGACATCTTCAGTGATCGAGTCGATGCGCTTTAGCTGGCGATTTGCTTCACCCAAGGTGACACGGGCCTCTTGAAGCATTGGCTCAAGCTCTTTATTGACAGTGCTAATGGTTCTAGCGCTCTCGTCAATGAGCTTGGCTAGCTTCACCAGGGGGAAGCCCATAAAAAGAACGAGCAGTGCGAAGCTGAGGGCAAAAATTATGCCGACAACCTCGCCACCGCTCATCAGATTTACTTATCTCGCTGCGTAGTACTCAACAACGAGCTGAACTTCACAGGTAACTGGAACTTCAGCGCGCTTTGGACGGCGAACAAGAGTGGCCTGCAACTTGTCAAGGTCAACGCTTAGGTACTCAGGAGTCTTGTTTAGAACGTCTGAGTTACCACCGGCTGCTGCAACCTGGAATGGCTCAACCTTCTCGCTCTTGGCGTGAACGTGGATCATCTGTCCAGGCTTTACGCGGAAAGATGGGCGGTCAACGCGCTCACCATCAACAAGGATGTGGCGGTGAACAACCATCTGACGGGCCTGAGCCATGGTGCGAGCAAAGCCAGAGCGAAGAACTAGCGCGTCAAGACGCATCTCTAGTAGCTCAACTAGGTTCTCACCGGTTAGGCCTTCAGTGCGCTTTGCTTCCTGGAAGGTCTTACGAAGCTGAGCCTCGCGAATACCGTACTGAGCCCTGAGGCGCTGCTTCTCGCGAAGACGAACTGCGTAGTCTGAGTCAGACTTGCGCTTGGTGCGGCCGTGCTGGCCCGGTGCGTACGGGCGCTTTTCCATGTACTTAGCAGCTTTAGGAGTTAGTGCAATGCCTAGGGCACGTGACAAACGGGTCTTGCTGCGGGTTCTAGTTGTCTTTGACAAAAAGTTACCTTTCAAAATTATCAATGGGATCTTGCTCTACGTCCCAGCCGCTGGAGCAGAGCAACCCTGAGAGCTTAGCAGTTTGAGTCTTAGCTGTCACTATCCTTCAAGGATTTCACGAATCACCTTTAGGCGTTCGGCAATAACTTTCTCGTAGCCATGATTCGATGGTTCATACAGCTGAGCCGATATCTCAGCATATTTCTGAGCAACGACCCCCTTTGGGTCATCGTGTGGGTAGCGGTAACCAACAGCACCGGTTGATCTCAACGGTGCTGGGACTGCTGGCACAGCACCATTGTTTAGATCCTCCAGTGCCTTGTTTATAGCTAGATACGCCCTATTCGATTTTGGAGCGCTGGCTAGGTAAATAGTGACTTCAGCTAGTGGAATCCTGCCCTCCGGCATGCCAATTCGTTCCACAACATCCGCTCCGGCACTTGCTAGGACCAGGGCATTTGGGTCTGCAAGCCCGATGTCCTCTGCCGCCAGGATCATGAGCCTTCGAGCGATAAATCTAGGATCCTCTCCCCCGGCAATCATTCGCGCCAGATAGTGAATTGCTGCATCAACGTCAGAACCGCGAACAGACTTTATAAATGCGCTAATTGTGTCGTAGTGGGCATCGCCATTGGCGTCGTAAGCAATCGCAACCTCGCTAGCTTCTTTCGCAACCTCCAAGCTGATGTCTTTTTCGGCTTGCGAAGCAGCAGCTTCCAGGAGTGTTAGTGCTCGTCTGGCGTCACCAGAGGAAATCTTTGCCAGGTAGCCAATGGCGTCTTTTGAAACTTTCTTACCGTTCCAATCACTTCGTGCAATCGCACGCTCAAGCAGCGTCTTTACCTCTGAGTCGGAAAGTGGATCAAGGTGCAACACCAGGCAACGAGACACCAGCGGTTTGATAACGCTAAAGGAGGGGTTCTCTGTCGTTGCAGCTATAAGAGTTATCAGACCCGATTCCACAGCTGCCAGCAGTGAGTCTTGCTGGCTTTTGGAAAAACGATGAATCTCATCAAGGAACAAAATGGTGTTGCGCTCGTAAACCTCACGAAGCTTCTTGGCTGAATCGATCACTTCGCGAACATTGGCAACCGAACCGGAAATAGCGCTGAGTTCGACGAAATTGGCATCTCTTGATTTGGAGATTAGCCTCGCAAGCGTGGTCTTCCCAGATCCCGGCGGTCCCCAGAGGATAAGAGAGTTCAAAGCGGCAGTTGAATCACTGGTAATGAGTCGATTAAGCGCAGAACCCGGTTTGATGATCCGAGTTTGACCGACCACCTCGGCTAGCGAGGTTGGGCGCATGCGAGATGCCAAAGGAACGGATACCACCTGTTGATTGTATGCAACACCTAGAATTACTAATCGCGGATAGACAAGGGTGTTATGAAGAACAACGACAAGCTAGCGAGTTTCCAGGCCAAGCAAGGCATCAAAGTGGCTCGTGAGGCCACCAACCGAAAGGACAATCGGTTTGTTCTGATCCTTTCCGGCGGCGCTCTGGGCTTGGCTCTTCTCGGACAGTTCCTTTACTTCTCCGTCGGGCCAGGTTTCGTGGCTGCGGTCGATGAGGTCGCTGTCGAGAGCGAGCCGGCTCCCACTAACTCTGATTTAGTTCCAGATCCTGCCCTTGCTGAAAATCGCACCTGGGCAGGAGCGCTTAACCTGAACGATCAGCCAATCGGTCTTGAGCTCTATGGCGACCTAGCACCTCAGGCCACTGCAAACTTTGTGTCGCTAGTGAAGTCCGGATACTTCGAGGGAGTTAGCTGCCACCGATTGACCACCGCAGGTATTTACGTGCTTCAGTGTGGCGATCCAGAAGGCACCGGTTCCGGAGGTCCCGGCTACAACTTCGGTCCTATCGAAAACGCTCCATCGGATGACATGTATGGCGAGGGCGTATTGGCAATGGCAAGAGTCGGTGGGGATGGCTACTCAATGGGCAGCCAATTTTTCATTGTCTACGGAGAATCGCAGATTCTGAGTGATGCTGCCGGTGGTTACACCGTTTTCGGAAAGGTCACCTCGGGACTTGATTCCGTGAAGGCTATTGCCGCCGCTGGAACCGCAGATGGTTCAAGCGATGGAGCTCCGATTAATGCCGTTTCGCTTAGCGGTATTTCGGTAGAGTAAAACCTCACACCTTAGGAGATCCCCGTGACCAGCAACGCATTCGGCCGCGTCGACAGCGAAAACAACGTATTCGTTATCGAAGCAGGCGTCGAAAGACACGTTGGCCAGTACCCAAACGTCAGCGAAACTGACGCACTTGCCTACTTTGCCCGTAAGTACGAAGAACTAGAAGCTCAGGTTCGCATCCTGGAACAGCGACTAGCCGCGGGAGTCACGGATTCCAAGAGCCTCAAGGCCGCTTACGACCACCTCGTGGTCGAACTCAAGGAGCCAAAGGCAGTTGGAAACCTCGTTGGTTTGCGCGAGCGTCTTGCTAAGACCGAAGCATCAATCAGCGTTGCTGCGGAGAAGATTTCGGCAGAGCGCGAAGAGTCTCTGACTCAGGCGCTAGCGGCTAAGGAAGAAATTGCCGCCAAGGCGGAGGCGTTGGTCACAAAGCTTGACAACATCAACTGGAAGAAGTCTGCCGAGCAGATGACTGCCCTGTTCGAACAGTGGCAGAAGCTTCAGAAGGATGGGCCAAAGCTTCCTAAGGCAAAGACCGACCCAATCTGGAAGCGCTTCTCACAGGCCCGAGCAAAGTTCGAAAGCGGCCGCAGGGCCTATTTCGCGACTCTGGATTCGAAGTTCAAGGAAGCTAAGTCCGCGAAGTCCAAGCTTGTGGAAGCCGCTGAGGCGCTTGTTTCAAAGGGAGGCGATGCAGCTGCAACCTACCGCAAGCTGCAGGATGACTGGAAGTTAGCACCGCGCGCTGGCAAGGCTGAAGACGCACTGTGGGCGCGATTTAGGGCTGCCGGCGACGCAATCTTCGCAGCCAAGAAGGAAAAGGACTCCGAGCAGGCCACAGAGAACAGCAGCAACCTCAAGCTCAAGCTGGAGCTTTTGAAGGAAGCGGAAAAGATCGACGTTTCAAACCTTGAGGCCGCCAAGAAAGCTATGTCAGACATTCAGTCTCGCTGGGTGAAAATTGGTCACGTTGCCAAGGACAAGGTCCGCGAAGTTGAAGACAAGCTACGAAAGATCGAAAAGGCTATCTCGGAGGCCCAGGCTGACGCGTGGAAGCGCTCAGACCCAACCGCCAAGGCTCGCAGCAACTCTTTGGTTGCGCAGCTTGAGGAAGCCATTGCTGGTCTTGAGGTTGAACTGAAAGCTGCACCTGCTGCGAAGAAGAAAGACATTCAAGCATCTATCGATGCTCGCAAGTCTTGGCTAGACGCAGCCGTTAAAGCTGTGGACTAAGAGCTCTTCACTCTCGATACTTCGTAAACTGCCTCGATTTTGCGAACCTGGTTCAACAGGTGATCAAGGTGGGACGGATCTGCCATCTCAAACACGAACCGGCTTAGTGCCACTCGGTCTCTTCCAGTTGAAACGGCAGCGCTGAGGATATTGACATGGTTCTCGCTCAGTACTCGCGTGACATCAGATAGCAATCCAGAGCGATCCAACGCTTCAATCTGAATCTGCACCATAAACACACCGCGGGAATCCTCCGCCCAGGAAACTTCCACAACGCGCTGGGGAGTCAGGCTCTTTACGTTCTTGCAGTCCCCTCGGTGAACAGATACACCTTCGCCTCGGGTAATAAAACCTATGATTTCATCGCCCGGAACCGGAGTGCAGCATCGCGCCATCTTGGTCAGGACATCTGGGGAACCCTTTACCAATACGCCTTGACTCGATCGCCTCGGACCTTTTAGACCGCGTGGGGTTTGAGGGAGAGTGATTTCCTCGGTGTCAGGATCACTGGTCAGTCCACGAAGCTGCTTGATGCGCTCAACAACGTTTGTGGTGGAGATTTGGCCTTGGCCAATCGCTGTGTACAGCGCGTTTACATCAGAGAGTTTCTGCTCGGAAACGATCTGGAGCAATGTCTCTGAGTTCAATAGGCTCTGGATTGGCAAACCCTGACGGCGCAGTGCCTTGACCAGGGCTTCTTTACCATCTTCGGTGGCGTGTTCTTTTCGCTCCTGCGTGAACCAGTGCTTAATCTTTGCCTTGGCGCTTGCAGAGCCAGCAATGTTTATCCAGTCCTTACTGGGGCCTGCAGACTCCGACTTGGAGGTAAGGATTTCGATTACGTCACCGGCTTGTAGCTTGCTCTCCAAGGGGACAAGACGGCCATTGACCTTAGCGCCGATTGTTTTGTGGCCGACCTCGGTGTGGACGGCGTAAGCGAAGTCAATCGGTGTTGAGCCACTTGATAGACCAACAACCTTGCCCTTGGGCGTAAATACGTAGAGTTCTTTAGCGCCAATTTCAAACCGAAGGTTATCGAGGAACTCCCCAGGGTCAGCAGTCTCTTCTTGCCAGTCGCTTAGTTGCTTGAGCCAGGCAAAGTCGACCTCTTGGTCCCCACTCTTGCCGGTTTGAGCCTTGTACTTCCAGTGGGCAGCAACACCGTACTCAGCCCTCTGGTCCATCTCCTGGGTTCTGATCTGAATCTCAACTGCTCTGCCTTCAGGGCCAACCACTGTGGTGTGTAGCGACTGGTAAAGGTTGAACTTTGGCATTGCAATGTAATCCTTGAAGCGACCAGGTAGCGGTGACCATTTGGCATGGATAGCGCCCAGCGCGCCATAGCAATCCCTAACGCTTGAAACGATCACTCGAATACCAACTAGGTCGTAGATGTCGTCGAACTCTCTACCTCTTAGAACCATTTTTTGGTAGATGCTGTAGTACTGCTTGGGGCGGCCAGAAAGCTTGGCTTTTACCTTCCCATCACGAAGTTCTGAGGAAATCTCATCGATGACCTTGTCGGTGTACTCACTACGAGAAGGGTTGCGCTGACCCACCAAGCTCACGATTTCTTCATAAACCTTTGGATACAAAACAGCAAAGCTAATGTCTTCAAGTTCCACTTTGATGGCACTGATACCTAAGCGGTGTGCCAGTGGGGCATAGATCTCGAGGGTCTCTTGTGCTTTACGTTTCGCCTGCTCTGGACTGATAAATCCCCAGGTGCGGGCGTTGTGCAGTCGGTCTGCAAGTTTGATGACTAAAACTCGAACATCTTTTGACATCGCAACGACCATCTTGCGCATGGTCTCAGACTGTGCAGAGTCTCCGAATTTGACCTTGTCCAACTTCGTGACTCCGTCAACTAGCAGTGCTACTTCGTCTCCAAAATCGACCTGCAACTGCTCTATGGAGTAGCTGGTGTCTTCGACGGTATCGTGCAAAAGCGCTGCCGCGATTGTTGCAGGGCCGGAACCCAGGTCCGCCAGGATGCGAGCGACAGCCAAGGGGTGGGTGATGTACTCCTCACCAGATTTTCTCTTTTGACCGGTGTGGTGGTGTTCGGCAATTTTGTAGGCCTTCTCAATAAAGGCTGGATCAGTCTTGGCATGGTTGAGTCGGACTATCCGGATGAGCTCGCTTAGATCCGTCGAATATGCGGTCGAAGACCTAGTGAAGATTCTGGGCAGTCTCGACCGAAGCGACGATGCAA
>NZ_CBCHRQ010000008.1:0-30895 GCF_965064355.1 Aquiluna sp. | reverse complement strand
GACTTCGAATATGGCGATGTGCTGGCCGATGGTTTTGGAACCCGGTTCTCGGTTCGTGGACTGGCGACAGATTACCCACAGGTTTGGATGCCAATTATTGGTTTCCACCAGGCGCAGAATGCCGCTACCGCAATCGCGGCGGTTGAGCTGTTCCTGGGCGAAGGCTTGCGTCCAATCGCGGACGAAGTACTAAGGGCTGCCCTTGCAGATGCGGTAAGTCCTGGCAGATTGCAAGTTGTTTCAAAGGATCCGCTAGTTGTGCTGGACGGAGCTCATAATCCAGCCGGTATGGCATCGCTTACTGCTGCGATCAACAACAGCTTGAATGCGCCAAAGACCCTGGGCTTGGTGGGCATGCTTGCAGACAAGGATCTCAACGGAACCATTGCGGAATTGGCCAAGAGTTTTGACCAGGTAATCTGCACCCAACCAGAATCACCTCGAGGCTTGCCGGCTCAGGAGCTGGCAGATATTTGTGAAAACTACGGCATTGAGGTGCTTTCAGTTGAACCAAGTGTCACCGCCGCCTACAAGTTAGCCAATAGGCTTGCAGCAGAGGAAAAAGCAGCCTTGTTTGTGACCGGTTCGCTTTACCTAATTGGTGATGTTTTGAAATACATCCAGGAGCAAAGATTGGACGAGGACGATGAGGAATAGGTCTTCCAAGCAGACGCTAGCGTCAATCGTTTTAGCCTTCGAGTCTTTTGTCGCTTTCTTTGCAACCCTCGCTGCTTTTGGCTTGCAGGTTGCTGAAGCCCCGTTGGTCTGGGCGGTTGGTTTGACCATCGCTCTTTTGATGATTTTGACTCCAGCCGTGTTGCGCTATCGCTGGGGTTACTGGGTTGGCAGCTTGTGGCAGGTGCTTTTGATTGCCTCGGGCGTGCTTTTGTGGGGGATGTTTGTTATAGGTGTCATGCTTGCAGGTCTTTGGATCTGGGCACTTATTGCCGGTTCGACGATCGATAACGCTAAGCGAATTTACTTTGATGTAGAGATTGGGAGAAAGTGATGTCAGAAGCAACCTTGGTACTTATCAAGCCAGACGGTGTTAGAAGAAACCTAATTGGCGAAATCATTTCACGCTGCGAGGCAAAGGGTTACACCGTTGCAGCGCTGAAAAGACTGACCCCATCCAGAGAAATACTGGCCAAACACTATGCCGAGCACGAGGGCAAGTCCTTCTACGAGCCACTGATGGAGTTCATGCTCTCCGGTGACATCGTGGCAATTCGACTGGAGGGACACCGGGTAATTGAAGGATTCCGCGTTATTGCCGGAGCTACCGACCCAACAGTTGCTGCTCCAGGGACAATTCGTGGAGACCTATCGCGCGACTGGGGAACAAAGGTTGTGCAGAACTTGGTGCACGGTTCCGACTCGGCTGAATCAGCTGAGCGCGAGCTTGCGCTCTGGTTCTAAAACAGCGTCGGCCAGAAATCCCAGAACTGAACCAGGATCAAAAGGCAGAACACTAGATAGTTCAGCAGCACAATCACCCAGGCCCATTCGTAAACCACTGCGGTTTTGAGTTTCTCACCAAAGAAACCTTCTTTGAGGTTATGACCCAAGACTGTCCAGAACAGTGGGATTGTGGCGGTCCAGGCCACCATGCAGTAGATGCAAAGTGATCCAATCACGTAAACGCTCTGGCTCACTAGCCAAATCACAAAGAGCATTGCCAGGGAAGTGCCAGCAAAAAATAGGTTCCAGAACCAACCCTTGAACTTAGCCCCCGCCAAAATCGCAAATCCAATGAGTACCGGGGCAAAAAAAGCCGCGATGCCAATTAGTGGGTTGGGAAATCCAAATAGTGCTGCTTGCTCTGAGAGCATCACGGACTTGCAGCTGATGAATGGGCTGATGTCACATGCGGTTGTTGCGGCAGGGTTTGCCATGACGTGCAGTCGTTCTAAGGTCAAGCCGAAGCTTGCAATCCAGCCAGCGATACCGGTGATGATGAGCGTTAAAGGAAATACCACAGCCGAATTATCGCATTTGTTTGCGATTGCTGGCATAATCGAACCTAGATGTGAACACACTCGCATCGAAGGTTTGGTCAGATTCAGTTTCTGACACTTTTAGAATTCGATCTCGGCTGCGGTCTAGGTCACGAGAAATGGCCCACCGGGTGTGTCCCAGAGGCTGTAAAAAAGGCCTCAAATTGGTTAAGAAAAAAGAAGAACCGGCGAAGCCGGCAGCAATCCAACTAATTTTCCAGGCACCTGATCTGCCAACTCCTAAGGTTAATCCGCGCAGCGGAAAGCTTGCCGAGGATGAGAAGCCGGAAGAGAAGCCACAGCCAAAGGCCAGAGCGCCTAGGGAAAAGCAGGCCCCAAAGGAAAAGTCCAAGCCGGAAGAATCCGAAAAAGAGACCGGTTCAACCCGTGTCGATGCAAAGCGTCAACGACGTCGAGACTCCCGAGATGGCGGCAGACGTCGCTCTTCGGTAACTGAATCTGAATTCCTAGCTCGTCGTGAATCTGTCGAGCGCACCATGGTGGTTCGCGAAAAAGACAACAGAATCCAAATTGGAGTTCTGGAAGACGGCATGCTGGTTGAGCACTACGTGGCTGAAAGCCAGGGCGGCTCACTAATCGGCAATGTTTACCTAGGTAAAGTCCAGAACGTTTTGCCATCTATGGAAGCAGCCTTCGTTGATATTGGCCGCGGTCGCAATGCGGTTTTGTACTCCGGTGAAGTGGACTGGGAGGCAGCGGAGACTGGCAACCAGCCTCGTCGCATCGAGCTTGCGCTCAAGTCCGGTGACCAGGTCTTGGTTCAGGTGACTAAGGATCCGGTTGGACAAAAGGGTGCGCGTTTGACCTCACAGGTTTCGCTCCCAGGTCGCTTCTTGGTTTATGTGCCGGGTGGAAACATGTCTGGTATTTCTCGCAAGCTTCCAGAGGGCGAACGCCAGCGTCTAAAGCAAATTCTGAAGCACGCACTTCCAGAAGATGCCGGTGTGATTGTTCGCACCGCGGCCGAGGGTGCTTCTGAGGAGCAGTTGATCCACGATGTTGAGCGCTTAAAGGCCCAGTGGGAGTCCATCAACGAGAAGGTGGCAAACGGTAAAGCACCAATGCCGCTTCACAGCGAGCCTGACCTTTTGGTCAAGATCATCCGCGACGTGTTCAACGAAGACTTCCAAAAACTCGTTATCTCCGGCGACTCAGCTTTCACAACCATTAGCGAATACCTTGCTTCGGTTGCCCCTGAACTTGTCGAGCGCCTAAGCGCTTATACGTCGCAGGAAGACATCTTTGACTTCTATCGCATCGGTGACCAGATTGTGAAGGCATTGGATCGCAAGGTTTACCTACCTTCTGGTGGTTCATTGGTGATCGATCGCACCGAGGCTATGACCGTGGTCGATGTGAACACCGGAAAGTTCATTGGATCCGGTGGAAACCTTGAAGAGACCGTTACCAAGAACAACCTCGAGGCTGCTGAGGAGCTGGTTCGTCAGCTCCGATTGCGCGATATTGGTGGCATCATCGTGGTCGACTTTATTGACATGATTCAGGAGTCAAACCAGGAGATGGTTCGCCGTCGCCTGCTTGAGTGCCTAAGCCGTGACCGCACCAAGAACCAGGTAGGTGAGGTTACCTCCCTGGGTCTTGTGCAGATGACTCGCAAGAAAATCGGCGTTGGCCTTCTGGAGACCTTCGGCGAGACCTGTGACTGCTGCGCTGGTCGCGGTGTTGTGATCCACAGTGAGCCGAGATTCAAGATGCCAGAGCAGTCCAATTCCAAGCAAAAGGGCAAGCAAAAGGGCAAAGAAAAGACTGAGGTTGTCAAAAAGGTTGTCACCGCCGAACAGGCGGATGCCTTCAAGAACGTGGTGAATCAGATCGCTCAGGCTGCCCAGAGCGAGGAAGCTAAGGCTCCTGAAGGTAAGACAGAGATGCTGAATGCGGTTTTGGATTCGCTTCCAGAACCAGAAGTCACCCAGAAGCCAAAGCGTCGCAGAGTAACAAGTGCAACCCGTGCTCCAGAGAGTTTGGATTCGTCCGAAAATAGCTAGGAATGAGGTTGACCCCACTTAGGTTTCTTGCTAGGCTGGGGCGCTGTTGCCCATAGGTTTGTTATGGGCCAGATTCAAATTCCAAGACAGATAGGTTTCGAAGTGGTTTACGCAGTTGTTCGCGCCGGTGGTCGCCAGGAGAAGGTTTCAGTTGGAACCATCGTTACCATGAACCGCATTGCCGCTACCTCAGGCACCATTGAGATGCCTGCACTTTTGCTTGTTGATGGCGACAAGGTCGTAACTGACGCTGCTGCCCTAGCCAAGGTAAAGGTTGTAGCCGAAGTTCTAGACCAGCTACGCGGTCCAAAGATCATTATTCAGAAGTACAAGAACAAGACCGGTTACAAGAAGCGTCAGGGCCACCGCCAGGACCTAACCCGTGTCCAGGTCACCGAGATCAAGTAAGTAGGTAGAAATGGCATCCAAAAAGGGAGTTAGCTCCACCCGCAACGGTCGTGACTCAAACGCCCAGCGTCTAGGCGTAAAGCGCCACGATGGTCAGGCTGTAAACGCCGGTGAAATTTTGGTTCGTCAGCGTGGAACTCACTTCCACCCGGGCGTAAACGTTGGTCGTGGCAAGGATGACACCTTGTTCGCACTAGCTGCAGGCTCTGTTGAGTTTGGCTCAAAGGCTGGCCGCCGCGTTGTAAACATCGTTACCCAGTAACTAGTTTTTCAATAGGGAGGCGGGCCATGAGGTCCGCCTCTTTCTGTATTAGGAGCAGTTCATGATTACATTCGTAGATCAGGTAACTCTCCATTTGCGCGCTGGAAACGGCGGCGACGGTTGCACATCGGTCAAGCGCGAGAAGTTTAAGCCGCTGGCAGGTCCTGATGGTGCTGACGGTGGCGATGGTGGCTCAATCACCTTGGTGACCGACAATAACGTCACAACCCTGCTGGAATACCACCACCGCCCTCACAGGGTTGCTACCTCAGGTGGCTCAGGTGCTGGTGATTACCGCAACGGTTCCAAAGGTGAGGACCTAACGCTTCCGGTTCCAGTTGGCACAGTAGTGAAGGATGCAAATGGCAAGATTCTTGCCGATCTTTCAGAGCCAGGTATGGAACTTTTGGTTGCCGAAGGTGGCCAGGGTGGCCTTGGGAACATGACGCTTGCCAACCGCATGCGTATCGCGCCAAATTTCCACCTGCTTGGAGTGCCGGGCTGGGCTGGCGATGTAATTCTCGAGCTCAAAACCGTTGCGGATGTGGCCCTGGTTGGGTTTCCATCCGCAGGAAAGTCCTCACTTATTGCAGCAGTGAGCGCTGCTCGACCAAAGATTGCAGATTACCCATTCACCACACTGCATCCAAACCTCGGTGTGGTTCAGGCCGGCGAAATGCGCTACACAATTGCCGACGTTCCTGGACTGATTGAGGGTGCAAGCCAGGGCAAGGGGCTGGGGCTTGAGTTCTTGCGCCATGTTGAGCGCTGCAGTGCTTTGCTGCACGTTATCGACTGCGCCACCTTGGATCCAGGTCGCGATCCAATCAGCGACCTAGATGTGATTCTGGCTGAGCTGGCCGCCTACCAAGTGCCTGAGGGTCAAACGCCATTGATCGAGCGTCCTCAGATAGTCGCGCTAAACAAAATTGATATTCCAGATGCTCTAGAGCTTGCGGAGTTTGTAAAGGCGGAGTTCGAAGCCAGGGGCTACCCGGTCTATTTGATTTCTAGCGCCACCAACCAGGGGCTCAGAGAGCTGAATTTTGCTCTTGGGCAGTTGGTCACCGAGGAGCGTAAGAGCCAGACTGTGCAAATTGCAAAGCGAATTTCGCTACTGCCACCTAAGAAAGACGATTCAAAATATGAGATTCGCACCGAATCTCAGGGCGAGAACATCATCTACCGCATCGTTGGCCCGAAGCCTGAGCGTTGGGTTGCGCAGACGGATTTCAGCAATCAGGATGCGGTTGGTTTCCTCGGAGAGCGTTTGCAGAAGATTGGCATTGAGGACGAGCTTTACAAGAAGGGCGCTAAGCGCGGCTCCACTGTGATTATTGGAGAGCAAAACGGTGTCGTATTCGACTGGGACCCATTGGTTGACTCGGTTGCAGAATTGGTCAATGATGAGCGCAGAACCAACCAGGATCGTCGCCAGGAGTATCACCAGATGATGGACCAGCGATCTCAAGGTCGCGCGGAGCGTGAGGCGGTTCGAGAGGCAAGTGTGTTCTCGGAGGATGAAGAGTAATGCAGACTTTTGAGCGAATTCAGGCTTCCAAGCGCGTTGTAGTCAAGGTTGGCTCAAGCTCAATTACCGGGTCAAATGAGTCAAATCTTGACTTATTGGTCGACTTCTTGGTTCGTTTGCAAAAACTTGGCAAGGATGTGGTCCTGGTATCTTCCGGTGCCATTGCCACTGCGATGCCAATCATCGGTTTGACGGTTCGCTCCGAAGACTTGGCAACCTCTCAAGCACTGGCAAGTATTGGTCAGGCAAAGCTCATGGGTCGCTACGAGCGAAGCCTTGCAAGGTATGACCTATTGCCTGGGCAGATGCTGCTCACGGTGGATAATCTCGATCAGGAATCAACCGGCGAGAACGCCATGCGAGCCCTCGAGCGGCTTTTGGAAATCGGCGTGATTCCAATCATTAATGAGAACGACTCGGTGGCCACCCAGGAAATTCGCTTTGGTGACAACGACCAGTTGGCCGCCAGGGTAGCGCTATTGGCTGGAGCGGACCTGCTCATTCTTTTTAGCGACATCGACGCCTTGTACACCAAACCACCAACCGAGCCGGGAGCGCAGCCGATTGCTGTTGTAACTTTTGGGCAGGACCTAAGCGCGCTAGAAGTTTCCGGAACCTCAACTGGCTACGGTACCGGCGGCGCGCTAACCAAGCTAGCTGCAGCTCAACTCGCTACGGCTGGGGGAGTAGGGGTAATACTCACCAGCACGGCAAATATCGCATTGATTGACACTGCAGACTGCCGAAACACTTGGTTTGAGCCTGCGGATAGGATTGCGAAATGAGTGTTGTTCAGTTGTTTCATGCGGCAAAGGCAGCTAGTTCCGCCTTGGCGCGTGCCAACACCAACCTAAAGAATTCGGCTCTGGAGCAGATTGCGCTTGAGCTTGAAAACAACATCCCTCACATTTTGGCGGCCAACTCACTTGACCTAAAGAGCGCTCAGGAAAATGCAGTTTCTGTTGGGTTACAAGATCGCCTAAAGCTAGATGCGAATCGCATTGCGTCGCTAGCTGCTGCTCTGCGCCTGGTGATAAATCTTCCAGACCCAATTGGGCAGAATCTCGAAGGTATGACTCTTCCAAATGGTTTGAAGTTGCAGCAGGTCAGGGTGCCATTCGGCGTCGTCGGAGTTATCTATGAGGCAAGACCCAATGTCACCGTTGACATCGCAGCACTGGCCCTAAAAAGCGGAAACGCTGTTGTGCTCAGAGGTGGAAGTGCTGCCGAGAACACCAACCGAGTGCTAGTTGAGTTGATTCAGTCCGGCCTTCGAACTGCCGGATTGCCATCGGATGCTGTCCAGACCGTTGATCCATTTGGTCGCGAAGGTGCGGTCGAGATGATGCAGGCACGCGGCTTTATCGATGTATTGATTCCTCGTGGTTCGGCCCAGCTAATTCAAACCGTGGTAACCGAGTCCAAGGTTCCAGTGATTGAAACTGGCGATGGTGTGGTTCACATGTTTATCGACGAGTCTGCGGATATGACCAAAGCCCTTCCGATGATTGTGAACTCTAAGGTGCAGCGACCTTCGGTCTGTAATGCCCTAGAGACCTTGTTGGTGCACGAGTCCATCGCCGCAAGTGCGCTGCCAAAAATTGCAGCTGAACTAGAGGCTAAGGGTGTCACAATTCACGGTTGCGAGAAGACTCTCAAACTGGTTTCAGGTGTGGCAGCAACTGATGCCGATTGGTCCACCGAGTATTACAGCCTTGATCTCTCGGTCAAGGTTGTAGCGGATCTGGACCAGGCACTAGCCCACATTGCGAAATATTCAACCCGCCACACCGAGTCGATCATCACCGAAGACCAATCCAACGCGGAGCGCTTTCTTCAGGAAGTGGATGCCGCGGTGGTTATGGTGAATGCTTCGACCAGATTCACCGATGGTAGTGAGTTTGGATTTGGCGCTGAGGTTGGAATTTCTACTCAGAAGCTTCACGCCAGAGGGCCAATGGGCCTTCGCGAGTTGACCAGTTCTAAGTGGTTGGTTCGCGGCAACGGCCAAGTCCGAGACTAAACTTACAAGTACGCAAAAGGAGATATCTTGCTTTCAATTCTTGCCAGCGAAACCGCGGTGCACCACACCGAACTTCCCATCCCGGCATTTTTCTATGGAGTAATCGGCATGGCCGTATTTCTTGCTCTAGCCGGAGTCACTTGGTCTTATCGCAACGTTGCGAACCGTCACGAACACAAGACCTCCTCGCAGCAGGCGCACCACTAAAACCTCATGACCAACAAGCGGCCACGCATTGGGGTAATGGGCGGAACCTTCGACCCAATCCACAATGGCCACCTAGTTGCCGCCAGTGAAGTAGCGGATGCATTCGCGTTAGACGAGGTTATCTTCGTGCCAACCGGCGAACCCTGGCACAAGAACCCGGTCATGTCCGCCGAGCACCGCTATCTGATGACCGTAATTGCAACCGCAGCAAACCCTAGATTCACCGTGTCTCGAGTTGAAATTGATCGCCCAGGAATCAATTACACAGTTGACACCTTGACTCAGATTTCTAACGAACGACCGGATGCAGATCTGTTCTTTATCTCCGGTGCGGATGCAATTGCACAGATTTTGGTTTGGAAAGACATCGACAAGCTATGGCCACTGGCAACCTTTATCGGTGTGACCAGGCCCGGCCACAAGCTTCAGTTGCCAGAAGTCCCAGAGGCTTCGATGTCACTGCTTGAAGTTCCAGCACTAGCAATTTCATCTTCAGACGTTAGAGACCGACTAAGCGATGGAAAACCGGTTTGGTATCTGGTTCCAGACGGTGTAGTTCAATACATTGCTAAGCACAAGCTTTACCGAGGTGAAAAGTGACCGAGCAACTAACGCGCAGACAGCTCAGGGAGCTAGAGCGCTCGGGCCAGGTGCCTGCGCAGGTTATGGAACCCGAACCAATTCAAGAGATTTTTGAAGAGCCCGATTTGGCGGCTGAAGTAATCCAAGAGGTGAGGAGCGAGTCGGTTGCTTCTTCTCCAGTTAGCCTGACCCGTCGCGAGCTCAGGGAGTTGGAACGCCGGGGCAAGTCTTCGGTGGTCCAGCCTCGACCAGAGGTTTCGAAGCCGGCGACTGACCCTGTCGCGATTACGCTTCCCGATGTCGAGGTTGAAGATAAAGAAATTGCTTCTGCCGAACTTGAACAGATCGTAGTTTCAGATTTCAGCGCATTGGATCTTCCACCAGCAGATTTCACCGGAACCAACTTGCTTGCCGAGCCAAGTACGCAGTCGATTGTTTTGGACGTTGCTCCGGAGGCAATCGCGCTACCTATCGAAACCGGCGAGATTGCAATCACCGGATCAATAACAGTTTTGACCGACCCAAATACCGGATCTATGACCGCAGGTTTGGATGGCCTTGAGCTTGACAATGCGGATCGTCAGGATGCCGTGACCGGTGTGATTTCTATCGTGGAGCCGGTCTCAGCGCTGGATATCATCAACTCTCGAGTAAACGTTGGCGTTGTTCCGAAATCGGTGCTTCGCAAGGGATGGTGGCGTCCCTGGGCTATGGGTGTTGCTGGAGTCATCATGGCCGTGGCAGCAATCCTTGCTACCATCACAATCTTGAACGCGCTAGGAGCGTAATACTTGTCCGCAACCAAAGAAACAATTGCACAGCTTCAAATTGCAGCAACTGCAGCATCCGACAAACTAGGTGAAGACCTAGTAGCCCTTGACGTATCAGAGCCTTTTGCTCTAGCTGAAATCTTCCTCATCGCATCGGCTAATAACGAGCGCCAGGTGCAGGCAATATCTGACAACGTTGAGGATGAAATGCTCAAGGCTGGAGTCAAGACCCGCTTTCGTGAAGGTAGACAAACCGGCCGCTGGATCCTGCTTGATTTTGGCGACTTAGTTGTCCACATCATGCACGAACAAGAGCGCGAGTACTACTCTCTCGAGAGGCTCTGGCGAGACTGCCCAGTTGTGCCAATCAAGTAATAGTTGTGTAGACTTATCGGGTTCATGGGCCTGTGGCGCAGCTGGTAGCGCACCTGCATGGCATGCAGGGGGTCAGGGGTTCAAATCCCCTCAGGTCCACCAAAGAATTAGCCCGCTTAGGCGGGCTTTTCTATTTCTACGAGCTTTAGTCGGTATAACTTCCAGCAAATTTCCAGATTTCTCGCTTATGCTCTCACAAACATCTTTACGAAAGGATCCAGGTTGGCCATCTCTCACAACCCTATTTTCAACCGAGCCATGCAAACTGGTGCGCTAAATGCACAGCTTGACCAGCAGCAGGTTGATTCAGAGTTTTCCCGCCTTACCGGCACCCCAATGACGATTGAGGGCACTGCAGCCAAGGTTTTGGGAATGTTCGCTGTGGTTGCTATCGCAGCCGGTGCAACTTGGATGTTTGACCTAAGAGGCCTTCTCATTCCAGCGATGTTGGTTGGTCTAGGTCTTGGACTTTGGGCAACTTTCGGTAAGAAGGTTCGCCCGGGCGTAATGATTGCCTATGCGGCAGCTCAGGGTGTCTTCATCGGTGGGCTTTCAATGTTTTTTGAAGGAATGTTCCCGGGTATTGCGCAGACCGCAGTGCTTGGAACCTTGGCAACCGCGGGTGCGATGTTTGCTGCCTACCGTTTTGGTTGGGTGAAGGTTGATGCTCGCTTTACTCGCATCATGATGTTCTCGCTAATCGGCTATGGCGTATTTGCTTTGGTCAACTTCGGTTTTGCAATGTTTGCCGGTATGAGCGTTTACTCCTCACCATTTGGCTGGCTTATTGCTCTGGTCGGTGTTGGCCTCGCTGCCTTCACCCTGAACCTTGACTTTGAAGCCATCCGCGAGGGTGTTGCACAGCGCTTGCCTCAGGAAATGGAATGGCGAGCGGCCTTTGGCCTTACCGCAACCCTTATCTGGCTATACGTTGAGATCCTTAGGATGCTGGCCATCTTCAACAGCAACGACTAACTAGCTTTTGATTGCCACTGCGACCAAAGCTGTCGCAGATCCCAGGCACTCTCAGCCAGGACCGAGACCCCTCGCACTCCGGTGCGGCGGGTCTTTCCTGATATCAGGAGCAATTTGTTTTGAAATAGCACTTGGCTTGCTCGGCGCTGAGATTCGTCAAAGAAAGTAGCATCGGCGCAGCCAGAACCATCGTCCAGGCTGATAAATACCACGCGCTTTCCGCTGCGCATTGGGGGAGATTGGGTTGCTATTCTCACTCCAGCAATCAGCACCTCGGTGTTACTGCGAAGTGAAATAAGTTCGCTAGCTCGCACCACGCCCATCTCATCGAGCATCTGCTGGAACTGTTCGATCTGGTGACCGGATATTTCCATTCCGGTGATGGATAACTCCTGCTCGATTTGTTCCTGCCTGCTTGGCTTATGACCACCTTTGCCAAGCGGTGCTTCGGCATCAAAATCAAATGCCATCTGGTTCAGATCTAGCTTCGGGGCTGCCTTGGCGCTTAGCTGCCTTATTCGAACCATCAGGTCACCTCGATTACTGTCGGTTTGCGGCGTGATCTTGGCAAGGGTATCGAGGGCACCAATTAGAGCTAGGCGGCTCAGGGTTCGTCTCGACGGTCTAGCCCTTAGGTAGAAGTCGCCAAGGTTCACAAAGGGCTGCTGGGTCTTGATGCGCTCAAGCTCCGGCTTCGATATGCCGGCTATGTCGGACAGCGCCATCCTGACGCCAATCTGCTCACCGATTCGCTCGACTCGATATTCATCGGTTGAGTAGTTCACATCTATTGGCAGCAGCTTTACCCCGAGCCTTCTGGCTTCTGCCAGCAGTAACCTTCTGGGATACATGCCTGGGTCGTGGGTGAGTAGGCCCGCTATGAACTCGGTGGGGTGATGAGTCTTGAGCCAAGCCGACTGGTAGGTCGGCAGTGCAAAGGCGGCACCGTGGGCCTTGCAGAACCCAAACGAACCAAAGCCTTCGATGATGGACCAAACGCGTTCGATGACCTCTTTGGAGTAGCCCCTGGCGGCAGCCGATTTCTTGAAGTACTCACCAATCTTCACGGACCTATCTGGCTTGGCCAATTGCCTGCGATGTTCATCGGCACGAGCCAGTGTGCAGCCGGTCATAACCTGCATGATTCGCATCAGCTGCTCGTGGAATACCACCACCCCGTAGCTTTCCTCCAGGATCGGCTTGAGATCTGGGTGAATGTAATCCGGCTCACGAAAACCATGTCTGCCATCGAGGTATGGCGAAATCATGTTGCCCTTCATCGGACCCGGGCGAAACAGCGAAATTTGCAGAGTTAGATCATTGAATTTGGTTGGCTGATGCTTTCCGGTGAGCTCTCGCTGACCCGGAGATTCAATTTGGAACATGCCCAGGGTGTTGGTGGTGCGAATGGTTTTGTAAACCTCAGGATCGGCCCTATCGACAGCATCTAGGTCCACTGCCTTTTCACTAACCCTGGCTATTTCCTGAATCGTGTATGCCATGGCTGATTGCATTCTGACTCCGAGAACATCGAGTTTGAGAAAACCCATTGGATCCATATCGTCTTTATCGAACTGGCTCATCGGTAGTCCGACACCGCTTGGTTCGGTTGGAGTCAGGTTCAATAGCTCGCTGTTTCCTAGAATCACCCCGCACGGGTGCATCGAGATGTGCCTTGGCAGCCTGTCCAAACGCTGAGTGATATCCACCAGCAGATTCAGCTTTCGATCTTCGGTTGATTGCTTGGCAAACTGCTCGAGCTCAGGCTTATTGGCCATTGCCTCGCGAAAGCTTCGTGCTGAAAAGCGCCATATGTTCTTGGCGATTTCATCGATCCGGTCTTCTTCAAGACCAAGGGCAAGACCCGAATCTCTAACCGCACCGCGTCCTCGATACGTGGATTGCATCGAAAGCAGTGTCACTCGATCGCCACCGTAGCGGCGGAATATGGCTTTGTAGATATCGTGCCTACGGGCCGACTCCACGTCGATATCGATATCCGGCAGGGTAGAGCGTTCGGTAGAGAGGAATCTCTCAAAAAGCAATCCCTCGCTGATTGGGTCAACCCCGGAGATGCCCAGCAGGTAGTTGATCAGCGAGCCGGCACCAGAACCCCTAGCTGCAATTCGAATGCTCATGTCACGAATCATTTGAGCCACATCCGCAACGGTCAGGAAGTAGGTGGCAAATCCCAGCTGGTTCACGGCAATTAGCTCTTTACTCAAGCGGTGTTGAATCTCGGCCAGTTTTGAAGCCGGTGCATTTGGGTAGCGCCAATGAATGGCACTGTGAGTTTTTTGCCACAGCACCTCAAACGGGTTGCCGGTTATCCCAAGCGCTGATTGCTCCGGAGTCTTAGGTTTTCCCCAACCGCAATCAGACTCAGGTTCCAATCGACAGCGGTCTGCCAGATTCGCGGTGCTTCGCAGTAGCTCAATTGAGCTCTTTGGGTCTTCGGTTATTTCAAGAGCCAACCTCACCATCTCAGATTTTGGCTTAAGCCAGGCCTGAGCATTTGGTTGCGGTGCGAATAGCCCAAGTGGCTCAAGTAATCTCGCCGAATCCAGGACATCGGCGGTTACGGCATCATCCGGCTCTAAATACCTAACGGCGTTACTCAATATGCTCGGCAGCTTGCTGATTCGACTAAGTTCCAACATTGCCCTGGCGTGCTCAATCGATAGTGCAGCCCCGGGTTGAGTCAGGTGAGTAACCACCTCGATTGCCAATTGGCCAGGAGTTGAAAGCTCGCTTTGCAGTTCACTAAGGCGCTGCCTTGCCAGCTCAGGATTGATAATCACCGACTCTGAGACGATATTCTCTGCACCTATCAAGATGGTGCAGTGTCTACTTAGTTGAGCCAATGTCTTTAGATCGATAGCAATATTCTTTTGCTTTCCGCGCCCGGTTTGCGCAGCCGAGATGATCCGGCACAGCCCAGCCCAACCCATACCTTTGTCGTGGCCGTGGGCCAAGATGGTTACCCTGCCAAAATCCACAACCCTTAGGTTTACTCCGATGATCGGGGAGATGCTCAGTTGAACACAGGCACCTATGTGTTTTATGGCTCCGTACAGTCCATCTCTATCGGTTACCGCAAGCGCATCAAACCCCATGGCCTTGGCAGCAATAGCCAGGCGTTCGGGTCTGGTGACTCCGTAGTGGGCAGAGAATGCAGAAGATACGTTTAGGTGGGTAAAACTCATTGGCTATTGAGTTGGTTTACTTCCCAGCGATCATCTGGCTGTTGGTGGCTGAGCTCGAAGAAAAAGCGAGCATCTCCGCTTGCTGCCCACAAGCGCCACATCTCCACCTCTAAAAGAGCAGCTCCAGCCCCTTTGGGGGCCGCAGCGGCATCTTCCCACCACAATCTTCTGGAATACCAGCGGACCGGTCTGGAGGCCACCAGGAACGATTTACCCTGATAGTTAAAGCCAACTGGAGCACCATCAAAATCCAGCATCACGCCGGTAATTTCCTCTAGCCGCATTCCCCAAACCTCTCGCAATTCGAACAAATGTTCGAATACTTAGAAGTGTATTGGTGGCACCGACATTTTCAAAATGAGTTAGCTAATCCTGGCAATAAGTTCTGCGGAATTGTTCTGAACCGAACCCACTGCACTGGAAACCGCATGGTATTCAAGCGCTGCTGCGACTTGATCGGATTCATCGCTGAGTGCAGCCAAGACCTCTGCGGTGGTCTGGTAATCAGGGGCAAGCCAGGCGCTGAGGTTCTCCTCGGAGAGCATCACCGGGTTGCGGTTGTGAATCTGAGCGAGTTCTGGAGCGGACTCTTTGGTCAGAAGCGATGCGGTCAATACCCATCTGGTTGGGTCATCCGCAGCCTTGGCTGGGTTTCGCCACCACGAATAGATACCGGCGAAGGCCAGCATTCCTTCGCTTGGGTAAATGAAGAAGGGAACCTTGCTGTCTGGGACTGTGCTTTGCCATTCAAAATAGCCATCGGCGGGTATTGCACAGCGCTTAGAAAGCGCTGACTCTTGAAAGCTTGGCTTATCCAGCACAGATTCGATTCTGGCGTTTATCAGCGGCGTGGTTGAGACTTCCTTGGCCCAGCTCGGAATCAGTCCCCAGCGGGCCGAGTGCAGCTGCCTGGAGGGCATACCGTCAATCTCACGCTCAACAATCATGGGGATCTGGGTGGTTGGGGGAACGTTGAAACTTCTGAAATCAGATTCGGTTTCTAGTTCGTCGATTTCAAACAGCTCGGTAATCATGTCCGTGGTCTTTGCAATTACAAATCGACCGCACATAACTAATCAGTCCCAACCTTCGAATCGCATTTTGATAGCAAGAATCCTGTCATAACCATTGCAACTCAGCTGATTGGTTGAGCCAAAAGATCTAGTCGCTTCACAAAAGAACCGGCAAATCTCGGCGGAGCAAGCTGCACGCCATCCCAGGCGGTGACATAGCGAATTCCCTGCAGCGAACTAAGACTCCAAACCTCGCAGTCCAAAAGCTCCTGCGGGGTTGCTCGCTCAGTCCCGGTTTCATAGCCGGCTTGATTCGCTAGTTCAAAAACCAAGTTTCGAGTAATCGAGGGCAGCCAATTGGTCGAATCATCTGGTCCATAAAGCACATCGTCTCGCCACCAAACAATTGAGCTCAGCGCACCGTCGGCGACATGTCCAGATTCACTGAGCAATACCGCCTCATCGGCCCCACTAAGGTTTGCCCGGCGTCTGATTTGCTGGCAGATTGAAAGATCGGGACCTTTGATTTGGAACTGCTTTCTTGGATCCGGCTCATCACTGCTCCAAAGACTTAGCGATTCAGTTCGCTCCGGGGACTCCCTGAGACGAAACACCAAACGCTCTCCGGCTGGGAGCTGGTCGCGATATTCCATTCTCGGAAACCAGTCACCCTCGGTTGGAATAAGCAGCTTTAGCGATTCAAAGAAAGGTTCTAGTTCGCCCTGGGTTTGATCGTCGACTATTGAGGACTGAAAGCGTGCGAAGTGCTGATCCAGAGCCCTTACTCTTCCGTTTCGGACTAGAAAGCTGTCTGCAACGGTTAGGGATTCACTGAGTGTGGCATCAACGCGACAAAGCTCCTTGTCGCGGTATTGGTAGAAATCTCCAGCTACGCTCATCTGAACTAGATTAGGTGCCTGAAGGAGGTCCAATGCCGCTGTATTGCGAATCTTTGCAATCTTGGACCTCAGCTCAAGATATTTTTTGCTCAATCTTTGCCAACCAACCAAATGCTTTCTGGCTGGATAGGCAGCATCACCCAAACTCGCCATTTTCGATAATGGGCATTGGGTATCCCAGCCAAGAAATTGATTTGGACGAGAGTTTTGAAGATCTCGAACTTCCCTTCCCGTTCAGGCCAATGCTGGTCGGAGTCATGCACTATTCGGACACCGAAGAGTTTTCTGGTGCGGGGAATTGGCTCAAGGTTGACCGAGCATTTGTCTACGACCACACCAAGAAGCGGTTGTACTTTATTGGCCGTTTTGAAAGCAGGGCCGACTTTGACCAGTGGCACCATGCCGCGCTGTTACGTCTTGCCCTAATCGGTGGCGATTCTGCAAGTTATGCACTTCACAACCAGGCCGCCACCAGCACAGAGTTGATTTGCGAAGACAGTAAAGCTAAGTATCAGCAAAAGATAGAAATCGCCAAGGAACACATCGCCAGGGGAGATGTTTATCAACTCTGCCTAACCACCCGGTTGGTTGGTGAATACCTAGGTGATGAGCTGTCTTATTTCCTGAGGCTGCGCAGGCAAAACCCAGCTCCCTACGCATCCTTTATTCGGATTGGTGGCAAATCTTTCGTCAGCATCTCGCCAGAGCGTTTTTTAACAATCGACTCGAAGATCGCGATCTCCAGTCCGATTAAAGGAACCAGGCCAAGATCTGAAGATCAAGAGCTAGATGCACAACTAGCCGCCGAACTCAGCGAGAACGAAAAAGAGCGCGCCGAGAATCTCATGATCGTTGATCTAGTGCGCAACGATCTATCGGTTATATGCACCCCAGAGTCGATTTTGGTGAGCGATCTACTAAAGGTAAAAAGCTATTCCACAGTTCACCAGCTGGTCTCCGATGTCAGCGGGAAGCTTCGCGAGGGCGTCAGCACCTCTCAGGCAATAGCTGCCCTTTTCCCAGGTGGCTCCATGACCGGCGCGCCAAAGCGTCGGGCAATACAGATCATCTCGGACTTAGAGGAATCAAAGCGCGGGGCATACTCGGGCGCTCTTGGCTGGGTTGGTGGCAATGGCAACTTGGATTTGGGCATGGTTATCAGAACCGCGGTGTTTGAGTCCGGAATGGTCACCATAGGTATCGGTGGCGGGATAACCTCCGGTTCAGAGCCAGAGGCCGAACACCAGGAGATACAAATCAAGGCTCAAGCACTGGTTAGTGCCCTTTCTGCCGCCGTGCGTTGGTAACCTTTTACCCTAGATGTTTTGAGGTTTTCATTGAGCACTGAGTACAACTTCCACGCCATTCAAGATAAGTGGCTTCCAGTTTGGGATGAGCTAAAGCCATTCAACTCTGCCCGCCCAGGGGATGCGCGTCCAAAGAAGTACGTACTTGACATGTTCCCATACCCATCTGGCGACCTTCACATGGGTCACGCTGAGGCTTATGCGCTGGGCGATGTCGTTGCTCGCTACTGGTCGCAAAAGGGCTTTAACGTCATGCACCCAATTGGCTGGGATGCCTTTGGACTTCCTGCCGAGAACGCAGCAATCAAGCGTGGCCTAGATCCTCGCAAGTGGACCTACGAAAACATCGATCAGCAAAAATCTTCGATGCGTCGCTACGCATCCAGCTTCGACTGGGATCGAGTGCTACAAACCTGCGATCCGCTTTACTACCGCTGGAACCAGTGGCTTTTCCTTGAGTTCTATAAGCGTGGGCTTGCCTATCGTAAAAACTCCAACGTGAACTGGTGTCCAAGTTGCCAAACGGTATTGGCAAATGAACAGGTTGTGCAGGGGCTTTGTGAGCGTTGTGATTCGCAAGTAACCAAGAAGGCCCTTACCCAGTGGTACTTCAAGGTAACCGAGTACGCCGATCGCCTATTGGATGACCTCGACACTCTCGAGGGCAACTGGCCCGCCAAGGTGCTAACCATGCAGCGCAACTGGATCGGAAGATCTCAGGGTGCCAATGTCGACTTTGAAATCGAAGGTCGCGCAGAGCGACTAAGCGTCTTCACCACCCGTCCAGACACCCTTTACGGTGCAACCTTTATGGTTGTCGCCGTAGATAGTAATTTGGCTGCCGAGCTGGCTTCGATGGCAGAGCCCTCCACCCGGATGCAGTTCCAGGCATACCTGGATAACGTCAAGCAGTCCAATGACATCGAGCGTTTGGCCACCGATCGCGAGAAGACCGGAGTCTTCTTGGACCGCTACGCGATCAATCCACTCAGCGGTGCTCGAATTCCGATTTGGGCATCGGACTATGTGCTGGCAGATTACGGAACCGGAGCCATCATGGCGGTTCCGGCACACGATGATCGAGACATGGCATTTGCCAATGCTCTAGACCTGCCGGTTATCGACGTGATCGATACCGGCGATGAACTGCCATCGGTTTCCCGCGTTGCAACAAGTGGCGACGGAGTGGTAATCAATTCCGGTGAACTAAATGGCCTATCCAAAAAAGATGCCATCGCTAAGGCAATCGAGATCATCGCCGAGCGCAACGTTGGTAATGGGGCCAAGAACTTCCGACTTCGCGATTGGCTAATTTCTCGTCAGCGCTACTGGGGCACGCCAATCCCGATCATCCACTGCGAGTCCTGCGGTGAGGTTCCAGTTCCTAAGGAACAGCTGCCGGTCGAACTTCCGGATAGCGCTGGATTGGACCTATCACCCAAGGGCACATCACCACTTGGTGCCGCAAGCGATTGGGTCAATGTTTCCTGTCCTAAGTGTGGCAAACCAGCAAGGCGAGACTCTGACACCATGGACACTTTCGTAGATAGCTCCTGGTATTTCTTGCGCTACCTAAACCCAACCAGCGAAGAGTTTGCATTTGACCCTCAAGCTGCTAAGGATTGGGCACCTGTTGACCAATATGTTGGTGGTGTAACCCACGCTATCCTGCACCTGCTTTACGCTCGCTTTTTCACCAAGGTGCTGCACGATATCGGCCTGATCGATTTCGAGGAACCGTTCACCAGACTGCTCAACCAGGGCATGGTCTTGATGAACGGTTCAGCCATGAGCAAGTCGCGCGGAAACCTTGTAAGGCTTTCTGAGCAGCTAGACGAGCATGGTGTTGACGCAATTCGCCTCACTATGGCGTTCGCTGGTCCACCAGAGGACGACATTGACTGGGCTGACGTATCGCCTGGCGCAAGCTCTAAGTTCCTTGCACGTGCCTGGAGAATTGCCCAGGATGTAGATTCCGCTGCCGGAATAGATGTCACCACTGGCGATGCAACGGTGCGCAAAGCAACCCACACATTCCTAGCTGGATTCAAAGAAGCTATCGAGTCTTTCAAATTCAACGTCGGTGTCGCCAAGGCCATGGAGCTAACCAACGCGCTTCGAAAGGCGATTGACTCTGGCTGCGGACCCAAGGACCCAGCGGTCCGTGAAGGCGCAGAAGAACTAGCCAAGGCACTGTCACTATTTGCACCATACGCGTCCGAAGACATGTGGTCACTGCTTGGCCACCAGCCTTGTGTTGCACTCGCGCAATTTAGAGAAGCCGACCTATCCCTATTGGTTGAAGACTCTGTAGTTGCCATTGCGCAGGTGGATGGAAAGCTCCGCGACCGTTTTGAGGTCCCCTCAAACATCTCAGAGCAAGAATTGAGAGAACTGGCCTTGAACTCTGCAGCGGTAAAGCGAGCAATCGGCGATAAAGAACTCGCACAAGTGATCGTTCGCGCTCCAAAACTTGTGAACATCGCCACCAAGTAATCACTTTTCCACCGCTTGAGACATAGTCCGCTCGATTCACTGAGCCTGACTTCATTCTTGCTGCATGCAGAAAGTTGTGAACTGGCTTAGGGCCTTATCGCTAAGTCAAAAAGTTGTAGTTGGAGCTTTGGCTGTTGCTGTTCTCTATTTACTTGGAAGCTCCTTTAGCTCCGAGAATCAGGCCAACAAGCTAGATCTAAGTTATGTCGGTGAAATAGCGTCAGAGTCGAACAAAGTAACCAGCCAGATTTTTGTCCACGTTGCTGGTGAGGTGAAGAAGCCCGGACTCTATGCGGTGGATGTTGGGTCAAGAGTCGAGGATGCCATCACGTTGGCTGGAGGCATGACCACTTCAGCGTTTGAGCAAAGTGTGAACCTGGCTCGAATGGTCTCTGATGGTGAGCAGATAGTCGTTCTGGATAAATCGCAGGTCAGCTCAGGCGGAACCGGATCGCAATTCATCTCTCTCAACAACGCAACTGTTCAGCAGCTTGAGTCATTGCCGGGAGTTGGGCCTGCGATGGCCTCAAGGATCATCGAACACCGCGAGTCAATTGGCTCATTCTCGGATTTGTCCCAGCTAAAAGATGTCTCAGGTATCGGCGACAAGTTATACGCGAAGATCTCTAAAGACTTGACGTTGTGATCCCATTTCTAGCCGGACTCACTTGGGTTTATTTGTGGGTTACGGCTGAAGAAGGCCTCGAATCCAGCCTGAAGTTGAGCTTTCCAAAGTTTGAGACCGTTGAGGAGCTCCGCGCCAAGTTTCTCTTCAATCTCTCTGGTGTAACTCAAGACAGTGCGGGCTTAGTCGGTGGGCTTGCTATTGGAGAGCGTGGCTTGATTAGCGAATCGCTAGCCGAAAACATGAAGGAGCTTTCTCTTACCCACCTGGTTGCGGTTAGCGGAGCTAACTTGGCGATTATTGCGGCGGCTGTTTTTCTCACAGCATCAATGTTGGGCTTTGGAAGATCGTGGAGGTTCATTCTTTCTTACCTAGCTGTTGGTTGCTACATAGTTTTAGTTGGTCCTGAATCCAGTGTTTTAAGGGCCGGAGCCATGGCGGCCTTTGTGCTAGCAGGTTGGTGGCTTGGGAGAAAAGTTCACCCGCTGATCCCACTCTCGTGGGCAGTTTTGCTGCTATTGCTAATCGACCCAGGTCTTGCGGTCGACATCGGTTTCGCACTTTCGGCTTTCGCGACTTTAGGACTGTTGGTACTTGCCGGTCGCTTGCATGAGCGACTTGAGCCAAGAATTGGGACTTGGTTGTCTATAGGAGTGTCGGCATCGATTGCGGCACAGTTATATACCTTGCCGGTACAACTAATTTTGCAACCTTCAATTCCGCTTTATTCAGTGCTTGCGAATCTGGCCGTTGAGTTAGTTGTCGCGCCAGTGACGGTTTTGGGAATTCTCGCGGTGTTGGCCTCGGCAATTTTCCCTCCGCTAGCAAAGCTTTTATCCCTGATTGCATCTTTTGGAACCTGGTGGATTGAGGTCGTTGCAAACCATCTCAGTCAACTGCCGCTTACCCGAGTGCCAATGCTTCCTGGACCCATTGGAGTGTGGTTTACCGTGTTGTTGGTTTTGGGATTGACCATGCTTGCAATCTCAACCCACCCACCTCTGCGTTTTCTCGGCGTGATGTTTGTCTCCGTTTTTGTAATACCCATTGCATGGGTTGCCACAGATCTAAATCGACAGACATCGTTCCATCAAGGCTGGGAGGTTCTCAATTGCGATGTCGGTCAGGGCGATGCACTGCTGATTCGAAGCCAAGGACAAATTGCACTAATCGATGTCGGTCGAGAAGATCAGCCAATAGACAATTGCCTAAAGAGCCTTGGAATCGTAAGGCTTGATCTTCTGGTGCTTACACACTTTGATGCCGATCACGTTGGCGGGATAGCCGGTGCAATGCGAAACAGGACTGCAGGTCTGGTTCTGATCTCAGGCTTTAAGGACGACCGACCACTAGTTAGCTTGGTCTCTGAGGTGCTCGCCAGCTCAGCTGCTTCAGTTCAGATTGGGCATCGAGGAATGACGGGAGATCTTGGCGGAGTGCGGTGGTCGGTTCTAAGCCCGACATCAAATGCCCTAGAGGCTGAGGATTCAAATGACGCATCGGTCGTGATGACTTTTGACTTTCAGGAATTCAGCGTTCTAGCGCTAGGCGATTTAGGGGAGCCGGGTCAGCAAAGGTTGTTGAGACATTCTTGGCCCCAACTGTGGGTGCTGAGAGAGAAGCCACTGGTTCTCAAGGTTGCCCATCACGGGTCCAAGGATCAGTCGGAGCAGTTGCATCAGTTGATTCAGCCAGATGTTGCAATCTTCTCCGTGGGGCAGGGGAATGACTACGGACATCCCTCAGCTAAGACGCTATCGCTGGTTTCTGGCACGGGAGCAAAGGTCTTGAGATCTGATTCTCAGGGTCCAATATCAATCCGGCTCGAGGGTGGAGGGCTGGTTGCTTCCTCCGGAGGTAAACTTTCGCTGTGAGCGGGAGAACGGTCTATTGGAATCAAGCAGAGTCTGCTCCGCTTGTTCTGGTGACTGGAAATGAAAGCTATCTGGCTACCCGTGCAATATCTTCCATCAAGGCAAAGCTCAGGGCGCAGCATCCTGATCTCGAAGTGACTGAAGTCGCCGAGTCGGAGTATTCGCCAGGACTACTTTTTACCGTTGCCGCCCCCTCGCTTTTCGCAGAACCACGATTGGTAATAATCCAGACCGCTTCTGAAGGCTTGTTGGAAGATTTGACGCACTTGCTGGCCGAGCCAGTGGATAGCTGCACCGTAGTTGTTAGGTTGCCAAATGCGGTTGGTCACAATGGAAAAGTGAAAACCGCACTGGGTCCTAAATCGCTTGTGGTCTCTTGCGAGGAGCTCAAAAAGGATGCCGAAAAAGCTGAGTTTGTGAAAGCGGAACTGCAAGCCTTAGGAAAGAAGATCGATACTGCTGGCCTAAAAGCACTTTTGTCAGCATTCAACCAAGACTTAGGCGAACTTGGCGGAGCATGCTCGCAATTGGCAACCGTTGGTGCCACAACCATCAACCTGGAGATTGTCGAACAGATATTCCAGGGCAGGGTTGAAACTAACGCCTTCAAGATTGCTGATGCGGCCCTTAGCGGCAATGCGGCTGAAGCTATTCGACTATTCCGTCACGGATTCACCACTGGTATTGACCCGGTTGCCCTTAGCGCTGCGCTCACCATGAAGATTCGGCAGCTTGCTCGGCTTTTCAACGACAGAAACGCATCCCCTGGTGCTCTGGGCATGCAGCCATGGCAGCTTGAAAAGGCTAGAAGAGAACTGTCCGGCTGGGAAGAGTCACAGCTGATCAAACTGGTTCAGTTGGCTGCACAAACTGATGCCGACGTAAAGGGCGCAAGCAGGGATCCTGGTTTCTCCATTGAGAAGCTGCTGTTTGCTATGGCTCGGAAATAAAAAAAACGGGCCGAAGCCCGGTCTTTCATAAAACTCTTTAGAGAGCTGAAACCTTCTTGCTGATAGCGCTCTTGCGGTTAGCAGCCTGGTTCTTGTGAACAACACCCTTTGAAACTGCCTTGTCAATCTTGCGAGTTGCTACAACTAGAGCCGCTGCAGCAGCGGTCTTGTCGCCACCCTCAGTAGCCTCACGAACTGCGCGAATCGCAGTCTTGAGCTCTGAGCGGACAGCCTTGTTGCGTGCCTCGGCCTTGCGGTTGGTTCCGATGCGCTTGATGTTCGACTTGATGTTTGCCATGGTTCACTTTCTTAGGCGAAAACTTTGTTGAGGTGAATGACCTCAGAACAAGGGGAAACTCTATCAGTTTGATGCAATAAGGGCAAGCACCATGCGAGAATACCTACATCTAGATTCCCAAAGCAGAGGTTAGTTTGTCGCCACGCGCCCTAAAGGCCCTTGTACCGTCTCAAACGGCCCCGAGCCAGATCCGCAATTTCTGCATCATTGCGCATATTGACCACGGAAAGTCCACCCTGGCGGACCGTATGCTGCAGCTCACAGGAATTGTTAGCGACCGAGACATGCGTGCTCAGTACTTGGACCGCATGGACATCGAGCGCGAGCGTGGAATCACAATCAAGAGCCAAGCCGTTCGCTTGCCTTGGGAGTTTGAAGGCGTCACATACGCCATGAACATGATCGACACCCCGGGTCACGTTGACTTCACCTACGAGGTTTCACGTTCATTGGCAGCATGCGAAGGTGCAGTCTTGCTGGTTGATGCGGCTCAGGGCATTGAGGCTCAGACGCTTGCCAATCTCTACCTAGCGATGGAAAACGATCTACAGATCATTCCGGTTTTGAACAAGATTGACCTGCCTGCGGCCCAGCCGGAGAAGTATGCCGAGGAGCTAGCGAGCCTGATCGGTGGAAATCCTGAGGACTGCCTAAGGGTTTCAGGTAAAACTGGAGTGGGTGTTGCTGAGCTTTTGGACAAGATTGTCGGAACTGTTCCAGCACCGGTCGGGGATGCCAACGCTCCAGCCAGAGCGATGATTTTTGACTCGGTTTACGACTCGTACCGCGGTGTAGTCACCTATGTGCGAATGATCGACGGAACCCTGCATCCTCGTGAGCAGATCCAGATGATGTCGACCAAGGCGGTGCACGAGCTTTTGGAAATCGGTGTAATTGCCCCTGAGCCTGAATCAACTCAGGGACTCTCGGTTGGTGAGGTTGGTTACCTAATCACCGGTGTTAAGGATGTGCGTCAGTCCAAGGTCGGTGACACCGTTACCACCAAACTAAAGCCAGCCACCCAGGCGCTTAAGGGTTACTCAGAGCCAAAGCCAATGGTTTTCTCCGGTATCTACCCAATCGACGGCAGTGATTACCCGAACCTGCGTGAGGCTTTGGACAAGCTCAGACTTTCGGATGCATCTTTGGTCTATGAACCAGAGACCTCTGCTGCCCTAGGTTTTGGATTCCGCTGCGGATTCTTAGGACTGCTACACCTCGAGATCATCACTGAGCGCCTAGAGCGCGAGTTCAATCTGTCCCTGATCGCCACCTCGCCATCAGTGGTTTACAAGGTAACTGTCGATGATGGTAGCCAGCACATCGTGACTAACCCATCTGAGTATCCAGAGGGCAAGATTCGCGAGGTGCAAGAGCCTATGGTCAAGGCGACCATCCTCAGCCCTAAGGATTACGTGGGCACCATCATGGAGCTTTGCCAGACTAAGCGCGGCAGCATGATTGACATGCAGTACCTGGGTGAAGATCGCGTTCAACTTCGCTATAAGTTGCCACTTGCAGAAATCGTTTTCGACTTCTTTGATCAGCTCAAGAGCAAGACCCAGGGCTATGCATCTTTGGATTACGAAGAGGATGGCTATGCAGAGGGTGATCTTGTGAAGGTCGATCTTCTTTTGCAAGGCGAAAAGGTAGATGCGTTTAGCTCCATCGTTCATAAAGACAAGGCCTATGCCCATGGCACCAGAATCGCTGCAAAGCTGCGCGAACTGATCCCAAGGCAGCAGTTTGAGGTTCCAATTCAGGCCGCGGTCGGAGCTCGCATTATTGCCAGAGAGACCATTCGAGCTATCCGCAAGGATGTTTTGGCAAAGTGCTATGGCGGTGACATTTCTAGAAAGCGCAAGCTCCTCGAGAAGCAAAAAGAGGGAAAGAAGCGCATGAAGATGGTCGGTCGCGTTGAAGTGCCGCAGGAGGCATTCATCTCTGCACTTTCCACCGAAGAGCCAAAGACTGACAAGAAGAAGTAGTTGGCTGCGTCTTTGCCTTTGGGTCTGAAGTGGCCAAGTGATAGTCAGCTAAAGCTGACACCAAACAGCACCGCAACGTTCCACGCTTATGTTCACATCCCGTTCTGCGCGGTCCGCTGCGGTTACTGCGATTTCAACACCTACACCTCCAAAGAGTTGCGCGGTGTTTCGCAAGCCGAGTTCCACATCCCGCTAATTCAAGAGGTGAACCTCAGTAAGCAACTGCTTTCTAACTGGGGTATTCCGGATAGAAAACTGACGACCGTCTTCTTTGGGGGCGGAACGCCATCGATGTTCGAGGCAAGTCAGATTTCAGAGATCCTTGAATCGCTGAAGGCAAATTTCGGGTTCATCGATGAGATTGAGATCACACTGGAAGCAAACCCGGAAGGGCTAGATCACCTAAAGCTTGAAGAGCTCAAAACCGTCGGCGTCAATCGAATCAGCCTCGGAGTTCAGTCATTTGATCAGCAGGTGCTGGACGTTTTGGACAGAGTCCACAGCAAAGACAAGGTGATTGCGGCGGTCAAGCGAGCTCGAGAGCTTGGACTTAGGATCAGCGTCGATTTGATTTACGGCGCGCCTGGAGAGACGCTGGAGAGCTGGAGACGGACTCTGGAGCAAGCGCTTGAGCTTGGGGTCGAGCACGTTTCCGCCTACTCGCTAATCATCGAAGAAGGAACTGCGATTGCCCGCAGGATTGCGCGTGGAGAGCTAGCAGAGGTTGATGAAGACTTAAATGCGGATAAGTATCTGCTGACAGAGGAGCTACTGGGTAACGCCGGGCTAAAAAACTACGAGGTTTCCAACTGGGGTAATCCATCACTTCACAACCAGGCCTACTGGCAATCTCAAGACTGGTGGGGCTATGGTCCAGGAGCTCACGGACACATCTCGGGGGCTAGATTCTGGAACCAAAAACATCCTTCGACCTACACAGCTGCGCTTGAAAAAGGCAGTCCTGTCGCGGGCTTTGAGTACCTGGATAAAAGAACTCAACTCGAAGAGCAGCTCTTGCTCATGCTTCGCACAAGCCGGGGTGTTCCAAGGTCGCTTCTTAGAGAACTAGGAGTTCCTACCGAGTTGGTCGCGAATGCGATTGCCACCGGGCTACTGGAATTAGCTGCGAATGACCAAATAAAGGCAACGCTTCCGGGGCGCTTATTGGTCGATGGACTGGTGCTGGATTTTCTATCAAAATCCCAGGCTTGACCTAGAATTGGCACTCGAGGAAGGTGAGTGCCAATGATTCCAGAACGCTCTCTAGAGGTGCTGCGCGCAATCGTGCAGGACTTCATCTTCTCTTCACAGCCGGTTGGCTCAAAGTCGCTACTTGATCGACACCCACTGGGCGTCTCGGCCGCGACAATTAGAAATGACATGGCGCTTTTGGAGGAGGAGGAGCTAATTGTTGCCCCTCACACCAGCGCCGGCAGGATCCCTACCGAGAAGGGCTATCGCCTTTTTGTTGACAAGCTCGCTGACCTAAAACGGCTATCAACTGGAGAAAAAGCTGCCATAGAGGGCTTTCTTGGCGGGGCAAACGACCTGGATGAGATTGTCGAGCGAAGCGCTAGACAGCTGGCACTTCTGACTAACTCACTAGCGATGGTGCAGTACCCATCACTTGGCAAGTCGACCGTGAGACACATTGAGTTGATACCGATCGGCACAAGCAGACTTTTGTTGATGTTAATCACGGACTCTGGTCGAGTCCAACAGCTGCAGATTGAGTCCAGCTCAATGCAGGAAGATCTGATTCAAGAACTCCGCGGCCGCCTCAACGGAATGCTTTCTGGGTCAGCGCTGGCGGATGTCAAAGGCAAGCTGACATCGCTGGACTCGGAATTTGCACCTGGTCGGAGGGCAGTTGTACTGCAGGTGATTCAGTCGCTGCAGTCTTTGGTAGATGCCAACCGACAGGAAAAACTCACCATTTCCGGAGCTGCCAATCTTGCAAAGCAAGAGCAGGATTTCTCCGGGGATCTTTCTTCGGTTCTCGAAGCGATCGAAGAGCAGGTTGTTCTTCTCAAGCTCTTGGATGAACTCCACAGTGATCAGCACGGTGTCGGCCTCAGAATTGGTTCTGAAATTGGGGTTGAGGGACTAAAGAGCGCAGCAATTATGGTCACCGGGTACGAAAACCGTGGCACCGAGGTGGCAAAACTCGGAGTGCTAGGACCTACCCGAATGGACTATTCCGGAAACATTGCTTCGGTCCGTGCGGTTGCAAGGTATCTGACAAAGACTTTGGAGGCAAACGCTTGAGCGACCACTACGAGGTGTTAGGCGTCTCTCGGACCGCAAGTGAGGACGAGATAAAGAAGGCCTATCGCAAATTGGCGCGTGAGTTGCACCCGGATATCAACCCAGACCCGCAGGCAGCTGAGCGATTCAAGTTGGTCACCCATGCCTATGAGGTCCTGACTGACCCCCAGCAGCGTGCTGGGTATGACCGTGGTGGTGATGGCGGATTTGGTCTCGGCGACATCTTTGAATCATTCTTTGGCGGTGGATCATCTCGTGGTCCACAGTCTCGATCCCAACGTGGTCAAGATGCGCTGCTTCGGGTTGACCTAGATCTAGGCGAAGCCGTTTTCGGTGCGGAGAAAACCCTAACCATCGACACCGCAATTCTTTGCGACACCTGCCAGGGCAGCTGCTGCAAGCCCGGCACCAGTGTTCGGATCTGCGATATTTGCCGCGGGTCGGGACAGATTCAGCGCCAGGTGCAGTCATTTATGGGCGTGATGGTTACCACCTCGCCCTGCGGTTCTTGCCGCGGCACCGGTGAAGTGATTCCTGACCCTTGCATCACCTGCCGAGGTCAGGGCAGAGTGCGCTCAAAGCGCGACTTGACCTTGGACATTCCGGCCGGCGTTGCCGATGGCATGCGGCTTCACCTTTCTGGGCAGGGCGAAGTTGGATTTGCCGGAGGTCCAGCGGGAGATATCTACCTCGAGGTTTCTGTTCGGCCACACGCAATTTTCGGTCGCGATGGAGACGATTTAGTTGCTCAGCTAGAAGTGCCGGTGGCTGACGCAGCCCTTGGTTTTGAAGTTCAGATCGAATCACTAGACGGCGAAGTGAAGGTTGAGTCCAAACCGGGCGCTCAGCACGGTGATGTCATTACCCTCAAGGGGCTCGGAGCTTCTCGCATTCGAGGCAAGGGCAGAGGCGACCTTCGTCTTGAGTTGAAGGTGCTTACTCCAACTCGTCTTGATGGCAGGGGCAAGGACATCTTCAAAAAGCTTCGCGAACTTCACCGAGAAGATGTTCCCAGATTAGGTTCCAGAAGAGCAAAGGGTCGCTTCTAGTGCATTGGCTTTACGACCCAGGACTTTCCTCTCAAAGCAATGTTTTGCCTGCAAGCGAAGCTAGTCACGCGAAGTCGCTTCGGCTAAGAGTGGGGGAGCAGGTTTCAATCACTAACGGGCTGGGCTTGGTCGCCACAGCTTCGATGACCTCAGAGACCGGCTACGAGATTTCAGAGTTACAGCAAACCAACCAGCGCACCCCGCGGTTTCACTTGGTGCAAGCTCTTGCCAAGGCCGATCGCGATGAGCTGGCCATGCAAACCTGCGTTGAGCTGGGACTTAGTAGCGTGACGCCCTGGAGTTCAGATCGTTCAATAGTTCGTTGGGATGGCAAAGAGGCAAAGAACCAAACTAGGTGGCAGCAAATTGCCATCGAGGCGATGAAACAATCCCAGCAGGCATTCCTTTGTGAGGTGAAGCCAATTGCTACCAGCAAGCAACTCAGTGCTGTCGGAACTGCATTGGTTTTGGATCCCAAGGCCACCAAATCGCTGACCGACTTTATGCCGCTGTCAGAGGATGTGACCTTGGTGGTCGGTCCAGAGGGCGGTATCTCAGATTCCGAATTTCAACTACTTGAGGAAAAAGGTTTTCAGCGGGTTCGGCTTGGCACTAGCGTGCTTCGAACCTCAAGTGCTGGAGCAGCCGCAATGGCGGCTTTGCAATTCGCTTCAGGGCTTTGGTCCTGAGACTTAGTATTGGGATTGGAGGATTCGTTGGACTGTATTTTTTGCAAGATGGTTAGTGGCGAATTTGGCACTGAATTCGTGGCTCAAAACGATCACGCCGTTGCGTTTTTGGACATCAACCCGCAGGCCAAAGTTCATGTATTAGTGGTGCCCAAAACCCACACAACAAACATTTCTGAACTCGAAGATTCACAGGTTTTACTTGGGCTATTTGAACTGATTCGCGAGGTCGCGAAAACCAAGACCGATGGTCAGTTCCGCTTGCAGTTCAACACCGGCAGCCGCGAGGGTCAATCGGTGTTCCACACCCATGCGCACGTACTAAGCAATCAGGCGAACTAGTGCCGCAAAAAACACTTGAGATAACAAAGGTTTCGGCTATCGACCTGCTTGGTCCGCAGGACAAAATTGCCAAAAAGCTAGAGCAAGAGTTCCCGGGTCTCAAGATTCAAAACCGCGGCACTTCATACATGCTTGAAGGTTCCGAAGAGCAGCTGATTTCGGCGGAGCGCACCCTTTTGGAGCTTGCCGACCTGGTTGCCCAGGGCGTTGCTCCGGATGAGAGATCAGTGATTGAAAGTGCAAGAATCATCGAGCAGAATCCCGAGGAGATCCCATCCAAGGTTCTTGGCACCGGAGGCATCAGCACGCCAGGGAAAACTGTCCGAGCAAAGACGCTTGGTCAAAAGCAGTATCTCGAAGCAATTGATCAAAACACCATCACCTTTGGAATTGGACCCGCCGGAACCGGCAAGACCTACTTGGCCGTGGCAAAAGCAGTGGTAGCTCTTTACAGTCGCCAAGTGAGCAGAATCATTCTGACTAGGCCAGCGGTCGAGGCCGGAGAGCGACTTGGATTCTTGCCTGGGACCCTGAGCGACAAGATTGACCCTTACCTTCGCCCGCTCTTCGACGCGCTGCAGGAAATGCTTGAACCGGAGGCAACTCATCGCTTGATTGAGGCCGGTGTTATTGAAGTCGCACCGCTTGCCTACATGCGCGGCAGGACGCTAAACGACTCATTCATTATTTTGGATGAGGCGCAAAACACCACCGCGGAGCAGATGAAGATGTTC